>NZ_ANBC01000103.1 GCF_000341125.1 Nocardiopsis lucentensis DSM 44048
CAGCGTGCCCGGAGGCGGCCTGGTGCTGTGGGCCACGCTGCCCCACCCGGTCGCCGGTGCCCTCGCGGTGGCCTCGACCCGGCACGGCGTGCACCCGGCGGCGGGACCGGTGTTCGGTGTCGACGGAACCCTGGAGCGGTACGTGCGCCTGGCCTACGCCCAGCCGCCGGACGTGCTGTCCGACGCGGTGGACCGGTTGGCCGCCGCCTACGCGGACACCCTCGCGCACCCGGTCCAACCGCGCGGCCAGCTCTTCGTCTGAGGAGCGGCCCCGGGGCGCCGTGGTCCGCCCTCCTCCGGTCCCCGGCGTCAGCCCGGGGAGCCGTCGGTGAACCGTCGGGCGAAGCGGACCACCTCGGCCAGCGCCTCGTCCCGGTTGGTCTCGTTGAACAGCTCGTGCCGGGCCTCGGGGAAGATCCGGACGGTCACGTCCGAGCCCGCGAGGACGTCGACGCCCCGCTTGCTGCCGGCGAGCGGAACCAGGGCGTCGTCGGAGCCGTGCAGCCACAGCAGCGGCAGGG
>NZ_ANBC01000104.1 GCF_000341125.1 Nocardiopsis lucentensis DSM 44048
CGGTCGAGTTCGGTGAGCATCGCCTGGATCGTGGGCCGCTTGAAGGGACCGTGCCAGACGAGTGCGTCGGCGGCGTAGGCGGCGCCGACGTCGGGGTCGCGGGAGAGCACGGCGGGGTCGATGGGCACGTCCGGGATCTCCTCCAGGTCACGCAGCGCCTCCAGCACCTCCCAGCGCCCGAGGACGGGTGAGGACACGACCAGAGCGCGCGGCACCTCGGGGTGGGTCTGGGCGTAGCGGGCGGCGATGAGGCCGCCCATCGAGTGTCCGATGAGGACCAGCGGGAGCGAGCGGTAGGCGGTGCGCGCCTGGGTGATGACACGGTGGACGTCCTCCACCACTCCGGCGAAGTCGTCGATGAGCACCCGCTCGCCCGAGGAGCGGCCGTGCCCCCGGTGGTCGGCGCCGTAGACGACCGCGCCCGCCGCCACCAGGTCCTCCGCGACCCTCTCGTAGCGCCCGAGGTGTTCGCCGTAGCCGTGGACCAGTACCGCCAACCACGTCGGTTCGCCCTCGGCGGGGGGCCCCNNNNGCCCGCCAGGGCCCACTCGCGTGTGGTGATCACGGCGCTTCGCCTCCTCGTCTGCGACGATCTCTGGGAGGAACACCCTATGGCGGCGCGGTCCTGGCACGCACGCAGGGGAGGACTGTCGTTGACTCCCGTGGCCTGAGTGAGCCGAGGGGACACCGCCACACCACGGGCATCAGGCGTGTAACGATCGACGCGTCCGTTCGTAGTCGCGCCCCAGGCGGGAGGGCCTTCGTTCGTAGGGGGGAACGAAATACGGCATAAGGTGCGATGTTATCTACTCCACATAAAAGGTGATCTTCTACGCTAACCAGTGGGTATCCCTCGGGCGGGTCTATCCGAGCCCAACCCGTCCGGTAAATCAGACTGGAGAGGGTGACGCTCGTGCTGGCCGACTCCTACGGACGAGTGGCGACCGACCTACGCGTGTCGCTCACCGACCGCTGCAACCTCAGGTGCACCTACTGCATGCCGCCTGAGGGCTTGGAATGGCTGCCCAAGCCGGAACTGCTCACCGACGACGAGCTCCTGCGCCTGATCCGCGTCGGAACCACCCGCCTCGGCATCACCGAGGTCCGCTTCACCGGTGGTGAACCCCTCCTGCGCCGCGGCCTGCCCGGCCTCGTCGCGGGGACCACCGCCCTCACCCCCCGACCGCAGACCGCCCTCACCACCAACGGCATCGGACTGGCCCGCATGGCCCCCGCCCTGGCCGAGGCGGGGCTGGACCGCGTCAACGTCTCCCTCGACACCCTGCGCCACGACCGCTTCGAGCAGCTCGCCCGCAGGCGCCGCCTCCAGGACGTCCTCGACGGCATGGCCGGCGCGGCCGAGGCCGGGCTGACCCCCGTCAAGGTCAACGCGGTGCTCATGCGCGACATCAACGACGACGAGGCACCCGACCTCCTCCGCTACTGCGTCGAGCACGGCTACGAGCTGCGGTTCATCGAACAGATGCCGTTGGACGCCCAGCACGGCTGGCGCCGCGACACCATGGTCACCGCCGACGAGATCCTCGCCCGCCTGGAGGCCGACTTCACCCTGGAGGCCGCCGACGCCGAGACGCGCGGCAGCGCCCCCGCCGAACTCTTCCACGTGCGTGGCGCCCGCTTCCCCAACGGGGAGCCGGCCACCGTCGGCGTGATCGGCTCCGTGACCCGGCCCTTCTGCGGTGCGTGCGACCGCGTGCGCCTCACCGCCGACGGTCAGATCCGCAACTGCCTGTTCGCCCGGGAGGAGTCCGACCTGCGCGCCCTGCTGCGCGGCGGCGCGACCGACGAGGAGATCGCCGACAGCTGGCGGGCGGCCGTGGCCACCAAGCTCCCCGGTCACGGCATCAACGACCCCTCCTTCCTCCAACCGGCCCGCCCGATGTCGGCGATCGGCGGCTGACGGCCCGGTAGCCACCCCGTCCGAACGGGCACGACAGTGGAAGGGGAGGAGCACGACCGCAGCGGACCAGGAAGCCGTGGCCATGCCGAGAACGGACGCCGGTCACCGGACCACCGCCCACACCGCGGACCTGACGGTGCAGGCGTGGGCGCCGACCCGGGAGCGGTGTGTCGCGCACGCCGTCACCGGAGTGGTGGAGAGCGTCGTCGGAACCGGGCCGCCGCCCGCGACGACGACCGTCGAACGCGACCTGGAGGGCGCGACCGACGCCGACCTCCTCGCCGCGGTGATCGACGAGGTCGTCTACCTCCTGGAGACCAGGGGGCTGCTCCCGGCCGCGACCGAGGTGCTGGCCACGCCCACCGGGCTCCGGGCGCGGTTCTCGATGGTCGACGCCGACGCGCTCGAACCCGTCGGCGCGGTCCCCAAGGCCGTCTCCCTGCACCGGCTGCGCTGCGAACGCGGCCCGGAGGGATGGTGGTGCACCGTGACGATCGACGTCTGAGATCGGGCCCGGGAGGGGCCCGACCACGAGCAGTGGTCCCTTGACGTACCCGGGAGCGCGCCATGCGCATCACCGAAGAGACTCCGTACCGGTTCCGTGTCGAACGCGAGGGAGGGATGCGGGTACCGGGCATCGTGTTCGCGTCGCGACGACTGCTGCCCGACCCCGCGGTGGACGAGTCACTGCGCCAGGTGGCCAACGTGGCGACCCTGCCGGGCATCGTGGCGGCCTCCTACGCGATGCCGGACATCCACTGGGGCTACGGTTTCCCCATCGGCGGCGTCGCCGCCACCGACGTGGACGAGGCCGGAGTGGTCTCGCCGGGCGGGGTGGGGTTCGACATCTCCTGCGGCGTTCGACTCCTCGCCGCGGACCTCGACCGGGAGGCGCTCGAACCGAGGCTCGGCGCGGTCATGGACGCCCTCGGCCACAGCGTCCCGCGCGGCATGCGGCGCGGCAGCGTGTGGCCGATGCCCGACGCCCGGCGGCTCCGCGACGTCCTGGAGGGCGGGGCGTGCCACGCGGTGGACATGGGCCACGGCGTGCAGCGGGACCTGGTGCGGTGCGAGGACGGCGGGCGGATGGCCGACGCCGACCCGGGGCGGATCAGCCCCCGGGCGGTGGAACGCGGGCTCGGACAGGTCGGCAGCCTCGGCTCGGGCAACCACTTCCTGGAGGTCCAGGCGGTCGAGGAGGTCTACGACGCGCGGGCGGCGCGGGTCTACGGGCTGCGGCCGCGCCAGGTCTGCGTGATGATCCACACCGGTTCACGCGGCCTCGGGCACCAGGTCTGCTCCGACCAGGTGCGCGTGATGGAACGGGCGATGGAGCGCTACGGGATCTCGGTCCCCGACCGGCAGCTCGCCTGCGCCCCGGTCGAGTCGAGGGAGGGGCGCGCCTACCTCGGGGCGATGGCGGCGGCGACCAACTTCGCGCGGGTCAACCGCCAGCTGCTCGGCGAGGCCGCACGCCGGGCCTTCGCCACCCACGCGGGCTGTGGCCTCGACCTCGTCTACGACGTGTCCCACAACCTCGCCATGGTGGAGACCCATGTCGTCGACGGGCGGCGGCGCCGACTGTGCGTGCACCGCAAGGGCGCCACCCGGGCGTGGCCGCCCGGCCACCCCGACCTGCCCGCCGACCTGGCCGACGTCGGCCAGCCCACGCTCATCCCCGGCACGATGGGGACCGCCTCCTACGTCCTGGCCGGTGTCCCCGACGGGAGGGCGTTCCACTCCACCTGCCACGGCGCGGGCCGGGTGATGAGCCGCCACGAGGCCGTGCGCAGGGTGCGGGGCGAGGCGCTGCGCCACGACCTGGAGGAGCACGGGATCGCGGTGCGCGGGACGTCGTGGAAGGGACTGGCCGAGGAGGCGCCGTCCGCGTACAAGGACGTCGCCGACGTGGTGGACGCCAGCGTCGGCGCGGGCCTGTGCCGCAGGGTGGCCCGGCTCGTGCCCCTGGGCGTCGTCAAGGGGTGAGGCCCGCCGCCTCCGCGGAAAATCCGGTTGCCTCCCTGCACCGACTCTGGCTGGATGTTGCGGGGCGAACACCGGTTCGCCCCGCACAGGCCCGATCAGGAAAGGGAGGTGGCCTGTCATGTCCTACACCGAGGTCGCCGGTGAACGCGTTCCCATCCGCATGTGGGCCGACCCGGACCAGGTCGAGGCCCAGGCGATGGACCAGCTGCGCAACGTCACCCGGATGCCCTGGATCCACGGACTGGCCGTGATGCCGGACGTGCACTACGGCAAGGGCGCCACGGTCGGCTCCGTCATCGCCATGCGCGACGCCGTCAGCCCCGCCGCCGTCGGCGTGGACATCGGCTGCGGGAT
>NZ_ANBC01000105.1 GCF_000341125.1 Nocardiopsis lucentensis DSM 44048
GACGACCTGGGCCGACTGCGCTCGGCCCTGGAGGCGGCGATCCCCGTCGGGTTCCACGCCCACGACGAACCGGTCGACCCCGCGACCGTGCCCGGCCTGCGCAGCTCGGGCTGGGACCGGTTCTGGAGCGGCTTCGACGACCTCGCCGAGGCCGTGCACCCGAGACTGACCAAGGCCCGCCGCCAGATGGGCTCCCTCGGCGGCGGCAACCACTTCCTGGAGGTGTGCCTGGACGACGACGGAGCGGTCTGGCTCGTCCTGCACTCCGGGTCGCGCAACATCGGCAAGGAACTGGCCGACCACCACATCGGCAGGGCACGGTCCCTGGCGCACAACCAGGGTCTGGTCGACCGCGACCTGGCGGTGTTCCTCGCCCGCACACCCGAGATGGCCGACTACCGCCGTGACCTGTTCTGGGCCCAGGACTACGCGCGGCGCAACCGCGACGTCATGATGGGCCTGGCGTGCCGGACCCTGGCCGACCAGATCCCGGGCACCGGGTTCGACGAGTGGATCTCCTGCCACCACAACTACGTCGCGGAGGAGACCTACGACGGCGTGGACGTGCTCGTCATCCGCAAGGGCGCCATCCGCGCGGGCAAGGGTGATCTCGGGATCATTCCCGGTTCCATGGCGACCGGGACCTACATCGTGCGCGGTCTGGGCAACCCGGCCTCGTTCAACTCCGCCTCGCACGGGGCGGGCCGCCGGATGAGCCGGAACAAGGCACGCAAGACGTTCACCAAGGCGGACCTGGAGGAGCAGACCAGGGGCGTGGAGTGCCGCAAGGACATCGGGGTCGTGGACGAGATCCCCGGCGCCTACAAGGACCTGGAGTCGGTGATCGAGGCCCAGACCGATCTGGTCGAGGTGGTCCACCACCTGCGCCAGGTGGTGTGCGTCAAGGGCTGACCGGTGGGGGGCGACCCCGCGCGGGGCGGGGCGCCCCGGGTGGTCCATCCTGGGAGGGTGAGCAGCACACCACCAGGGGTCCTGGACGCGGTCGTCCTCGCCGGAGGCGCAGCCCGCCGTATGGGCGGCGCCGACAAACCCGGTCTGGCCGTCGCGGGACGCACGATGCTGGAGCGGGCCGTCGACGCGGTCCGCGCCCACGCCCCGGGCGCCCGTGTCATCGTCGTCGGCCCGACCCGGGAGAGTCCGCCCGCGCTCTACGTCCGGGAGGACCCGCCCGGGAGCGGACCCGTGCCCGCCCTGCGCGCCGGGCTGGCGCACGTGCGCGCGCCCCGGTTCGCATTGTTGGCCGCCGACCTGCCGCGCCTGACCGCCGACCACCTCGCCGAACTCGCCGGGGCACTCGACGGGACCGCCTCGGGAGCCGTGTACGTGGACGCGGGGGGCCGTGAGCAGTGGCTGACCGGGGTGTGGCGCACCGACGCCGTCCGCGCGGCGCTCGCCGACTATCCGGGCCGGTCCCTGCACGGCCTCCTCGGGCCGTTGGACCCGCGCCGGGTCGCCCTCGCCGACGACCGCGCCGAGTTCGACTGCGACACCCCCGAGGACCTCGCCCGGGTGCGTCGCGACCTGGACCGGGACACCTGACGCCCTGCGCCCGTGCCACCGTCGACCGCGTCCCGAACCCTCGCCGTCCGGTCCGTCCACAGGTGTCGACGAGCCCCTGGCCCCCGACGCGGCGATCCGGTTTCCTTGTATCGGGGGCGCCTCGTTCCCCGCCGACCTCGGCGTGCCCACGACCCCCTTCCACCACCGCACTTGCGCAACGTCACACCCATGGGCCAGGATGTCCGCCATGACGATCAGGAAGGGCGGTCTCCGCCCGGGCCGTTGAGCCCCACCCAGCCGACGCACGCGTCGGCCGCCCAGCTCCTCCAGTCCCTCGACCACACCGCCCCCGCCGACCGAATGCGGCGCTTGGCGCTCTACGCCCGCGACCACGCGGGCACATCCCACCTCTTTGGGATCCTCCGGCGGCTCGACTCCGACGGTCACGCGCGTATCGCCCTGCACATGGCCATCGCCGCCCGCGACACCGACACCGTCGCCCACTACCTCGCCGGACCCGACCACGAACTGCGCCGCGCCGCCCTGCGCGCGGTCCGCACCCTCCCCGTGCCCGACGAGGCGGTTCCTCCCGCGCTGGCGGACGCCCCCACGGGCCTGCGCCGGGCGCTGTACCGCACCCTCTACGACGGGCGCCGCGCCGCGCTGGCCGAGCGGCTCCTCGACCGGGTCGGACACGAGTACGGTGACGCCGAGGCCGCCGCCCTGCTCCCGGCCTGTCCGGCGGAGGCGGTGACGCGGTACCTGCCCGACCTCGCCCACGCCGTGCGCTCCTGGCGCCGCCTGGCCCGCCGCCACCCGGACGCCCTCCTGGGCGTGCTCTGCGACGTCACCCCCCGCGAGTCACTGACCCGCGACTGGCGGCGGGCC
>NZ_ANBC01000106.1 GCF_000341125.1 Nocardiopsis lucentensis DSM 44048
GAGGCCGTCGCGGAACTGGTGCGGCCGTCCGACCCCCGCCACCTCGGGTTCGCGCACGCGAGCCGGCTGATCCACGCCGAAGGGGACCGTTGGCACTATCCGGCCCCCTACCCGCTGCTTCCCGACGGGAGCCGCAACATCCGGTCCCTCCGCAGGCTCATGACGTACGCCCCGGACACGGCCGGGCGCGTCCTGCGGGCGATGCCCTGGTCCGTGCGGCGCGAGTACCTGGAGCGCGCCGTGCGGCCCCGGACCGCGAGGTTCGGCGCGGGAGCCGCGTTCTACCTCGACCTGCTTCCTCCGGAGCTGGTGGAGACCGAGGCCCGTGACCTGCTGGAGCGGGTCAGGCGGCTCCGGGCCGAGGCCCCCCGGGGCACCGACCCCCACGCGGACCTGGACGTGCTCGCGTTCCTTCCCCACGACGAGGTGGTCGACGAGCTGTCCCTGGCGGCCTCCTGCGGTGACGCCGGGCGGCGGGCCCGGGGCCTGGCCGCGCTCGTGGCGGCCACGGCGAGGACGGGCGAGGCCGACCCGCTGCGCGGCGTGCTCACCGAACGCGTCACGCGGCTGCGCGCCGAACGCGACCCCGTGCGGCGGGACCTGTTGCGGGCGCTGTGCCGGGTGCGTCCCGTGCCGCTGGCCCGGGCGGCCGGGCTCCTGGACGCGGACGTCTCGGTCCGTGCCGGGGCGGGGCCCGGAGGATCCGCGCACGGGGAGCCCCGGCACGGCGGTGCGGGAACCCCCGCCACGGACGTCCTCGACCAGCTCCTCGACCACACCGTGACGGCCCGCGACACCTCCGCGGACACCCGGCGGGCGCTGCGCGACCTGGCCGCGCGGTTGCTGCGGCATCCGGACACCTCCGCCGAGGGCGCGGTCCGGCGCTGGGGCGTGGAGGTGTACGCACGGCTGGCCGAGGCGTTCGGCCCCGACGGGTTCGGCGACCCCGACCGGCCGCGGCACGGGACGCCCTGGTGGGCACGCCGTTACCGCGGCGCCCCACGCGCCCAGCCGGAGCTCCACCTCGACCAGGTTCTGCCGCCGGGTTGTGAACACGGCCTGTACCGGCGGCTCGTCCCGTACCTGGACGCGGCACGCGACCGCGGCGACCACGCGGTCCTGGCCCGGCTGGTGGAGGAACTGGGCGGCAGGGCGGTTCACCTGGGCGATGCGTTCCGGCGCCGCCTGGCCGGTGTGCTCCTGCACGACCCCGCCTCGCGGGACGCGGACCGTTCCGCCCGGCTGTACCTGGCCGGACGCCGATCCCACGCCTACGAGCTCTTCGCCCAGTACCCCGAGTCCGTGGCCGTTCCCGCCGTGTGGCGGCTGCTCGTCCGCACGGTGCCCCCCGGACGGACGGTCCGGCGCCTGGCCACGGCGGGGCCGCCCCGCCCGGACGACGGGCGGGCGTGGGTTCCGGAGGTCACCGGTGCCCTCGCCCGGAACTGGCCGGATGAGGCGCGTCAGTGGATCGGTGAGCATCTGGCGGGGGTCGCCGCCGACCCCGGGGGCGACCCCGACGACCGGGAGGCCGCTATCCGCCAGCTCGGCCGCCTCCCGGGGGCCGTCGACCGGCTCGCTCCCTTCCTGGACGGCGACGACATCGTGCCGCGCGAGGCCGCCCTGGGCGCGCTCGGCGGCTGCGACGAGCCCGAACGCGCGTTGGGGACGATCCTGGCCCACGGTGGCGGCCCCCAGTCCAGGGCGGCCGGACCCGCGCTGTCGCGGTGCGCCGCGCGGGTGGCGCCCTCACGCCTGGGGCCGATCCTCATCGGCGCTCTGGACGGCCCGACCAAGGTGACCGTGCGCAAGACCGCCGCCCGCCTGCTCGAACACCACCGTCCACCGGGCGCGGTCGAGGCGCTGGCGCGGGTGCTCGGCGTCGACGGCCTGCACCGGGACGTGCGCGCCTCGGTCGCGGGCGCCCTCATGCGTGCCTGCGACCACCCGGCCGCACCGGCCGCCCTGGCCGAGCACGCCCCCGGCTTCACCGACGAGGAGGCGCAGGCCGCCGTGCTCGGTGCCGACCCCCTCACGTGCCCCCGGGACCAGCGGGCCCGGATGGCGGCGGTGGTCGCCTCCCTTCCCCCGCTGGAGCGGCAGAGCCCGCGGGTGCTCCGCAGGGCGGACCGGTGGGCGCCGTGGTGGGAGGACGCGCTCGACGGGATCGTCGAGCGCGCGTGCGATCCGGGCTTTCCCTGGCGGCGCACGGTGGGCGCGTTGACCGAGACGGTGCTGCGGGGGCGGGGCCGGGAGCGCCTCGGCGAGGTCGTCACCCGGCTGCTCGCGTTGGTTCCCGGTCCGGAGCACGGTGTCGCGACGATCACCCACCCCCGGGCGGACACCGCCTACCACCGGCTGGCCGAGGCGGTGGCGCTCCTGGCCCGGCTCCGCCGTGCCTGCGACGAGGACGACGCGGTGGTCCGTGAGCAGGTCGACCTCGTGTTCGCCAGGCTGGCGGAGCGCCCCGAGTGCGCCCACCTGGCCGTCGATCTCCTGGTGTCCGTGCTCCAGCACGGTGTCCGCCGCGCGGACGGCACCCCCTCCGCGCCGTGGTTGGCCAGACGGCTGACGCTCGCGGCCCGGCTGCTGGCCGCCGCC
>NZ_ANBC01000107.1 GCF_000341125.1 Nocardiopsis lucentensis DSM 44048
CCGATGGACGCGCCCGGACGGCGATCGGCCTGCTCTACGTGGAGCTGGTCAGAAGGGTCGGCGGTGTCTCGGCGTGGCCCGCGCCCTGGCCGGAGCTGCTCACCCTCGCCGGGGAGATCGGAGACGACGCGGTACGGCACGAGGCCTGGCGGATCGCCGCCGCATGAGCTCCGGGTGGGGGCGTGGACGGCGTCCCCACCCGGTACCGGCCCGGGAGGGTCAGCGGTTCCGGTACTCGTCCATGGGAACGATCTCGCGCAGGAACCCCCGGATGTCGAGGAAGTTCGACAGGTACTCGCGGTGTTCGTCGCAGGCGGTCCACACCTTGCGGCGGTCGGGGGTGTGCAGCTTCGGGTTGTTCCACAGCAGCGCCCAGACGGCGTCCGCGTGGCAGTCACGGCGGGAGCAGCGCGGTTCCACGGCCGGATTACCCAATTCTGACCCCCAGCGGGATACGCGGCTCGCATGGTCAAGCCGTGGTCACGATCGGTCGTCGCCGCCCAAACCGGCGGAGGAAAGGGCGACGCCGGGTGGCTACGGGGGCAAACCACCCGGCGTCGCTCACGATGTTCCGACGGGGGCTCGAAACATCGCCGCGCGCTCCGACGGGGGACCGAAGCGCTAGAAACCAATGTACACCGACGCCCCCCGGGGTACGTCAAGAGTCAGTTACGACGTTGTCTCGGGGGAGTCCCGCCGGTCGAAGGTCTTAAGTCCCAGGTCAGGACCAATCTGACACTTGACCAGGATGTGGTCGATCCGTGCCCGGAACGGTGCCGTCGGGGGTCAATCCCGCACCAGGAAGGGGTGGGGGCCGTGCCCGGAAACGGTAAAGCCGCGCGCCCGGGTTCCTGATCGCCGTCGGTGGCACGGGGGAGCGGTCGGTGTGGCGAAAGGGGAACACGGGGAGGCAGGGACACGGGGGGTCGCGTTCGCGCGACCGGGCAACGGACAACGCAGGGGGTCGCTCATGTCCCACCACACGTATCGCGTCACGGAGATCGTCGGAACCTCGCCACAGGGGATCGACCAGGCCATCCGCAACGGCATCGACCGGGCCGCGGGCACGCTGCGGGGCCTTGACTGGTTCGAGGTCACCGAGATCCGCGGCCACATCGAGGACGGCGTGATCGCGCACTACCAGGTCGGCCTGAAGGTCGGGTTCCGCCTGGAGGACTGAGCGGGAACCCCGGCCGGGTCCCGGGCGGCGCGCCCGGGACCCGTCAGCGCGCGGGGACCGTTCCGGTGCGCCGCCGGGGGGCGTTCGGGAAACGGGCGGCCCCCGGCCCGCGCCCCGGCCCGTTCAGCCCGCGTCGGAGGGGTCGGCGCCGCGCTGGACGTCGACGTGCACGTGGTCCAGGTGGCGCAGGATCTCGTTGTCGGGGTCCGCCTCGTAGTCGCGCCAGCCCAGGGACGGGTAGAACGTGCTCCAGATCCGGTCGTCGAAGATGATCACGGCCACGCCGTAGTCGGGCGCGTGTGCGATCAGCCAGTGCGCCATGACCCATCCCGCGCGCCTGTTGTCCTCGCTGACCGGACGGTAGAAGACGTCGATCGCCCGGCCCTCGTAGTGCGCCGAGTCGTCGCCGTGCCCGGTGTCGTAGCCGCCCGGGAAGAACCCGCCCAGGCTCAGCCCGGCGAAGACCTCCTCCATGCCGTTCCTGAGGTGGTCCGCGCGCGCGGTGAGTCCGGACGACTCCAGCTCCTCCTGGACCTCCAGGCTCTGGTCGTTGGTGGACCGGCAGGTGAGCGACGGCCCGGGGTCCCCCGGTGGCCCCTCCTCCAACACGGCCAGCACCTGTGGGGGGATGTCACTGGTGTCGGGTGCCTCGACGGGGGCGTCGTCCCCCTGGACGGCGACCGCGGCGGCGGTGGTCGCGCGCCGTGCCTGGTCCCGGTCGAGGGAGAAGCGCTCCTCGCCCACCCACGCCGAGCACTCCGGTCCCCAGGGAGCCGAGACCCCCTGGCCGCCGGTGCGCTCCACCACCCAGCGCGCGGCCAGGACGATGACGGCCGTGAGGGCCACCAGGATCGCCACGGAGAGGATCAGCCCGTTCCAACGACCGGAGGACCAGCGCGACGCGTTCGCCATCTCCCCACCCTCCACACTCGTGCGCCGGGTCCGGAACCGGGCCCGGCGAAGGACACCGGTAGATCCTCAACCCCGAAGGGGCCGCGCGCATTTCCGCCGTTGCCGACTCATTCCGTCAACCGTGCGTTCCGATGAAGCTGACCGAGGGCGGACCGGCGCGTGTGACCAGTGCCGATCCATGGTCTCACCGGGCAGGGGGCGCGAACGCACGAGGCCCCGTCCGACCGGAAGCGGCCAGAGGGGGCCGTGAACCGTGTGTGGCGCGAAACGGGCCCGCGCGGTCGCCGCGCTCAGCCGCGGCCGGGCGTCACGGGCACAGGGCGTCCAGGTCGCTCGGGTCGGCTCCGACCTGGCGGCCGGGGTCGGCGGGGGAGGGCTCGGCCAGGCCGGTGTAGTCCTGCCACTCGGTCCGGTCGTCCTCGGGGGCGGTCCCCTCCTGGGCGGGGTCCTCGGTCGACGGAGAGGCCGAGGGGGACGGGTCGACGGGGAGCACGTCGTCCTCGGACTGCTCGCCGATGGCGCTCGCGACCAGGTCGCGTACGGCGTCCCAGTCCGGGTTGCCCGTGTTCACCTGGGGCGGGGAGAGCTGGAGGGTGCTCATCGACCCGGTGCTGGTGACCGTGTCGGCGAGCTCGATGAAGGCGGGGACCTTGGTCTGGGGGATGTCCGTGCTCAGCGTGCGCTCGGTCGCGCCCGCCAGCCGCCGGTAGCTGGTCAGGATGGTCCCCGGGTCGACCTGTTCGGCCACGTACTTGATCATGCAGCCCTGGCGGCCCATCCGGCCGTAGTCGTCGGACAGGACCCGGGAACGCCCGTACCAGAGCGCCTCGTGGCCGTCGAGACGCTGTAGGCCGGGCTCCAGCACCCCGCCGTGCACGCCGTAGGGGATCGGCTCCTCGATGAGGACCTCGATCCCTCCGACCGCGTCGATCAGGTCGCGAAAGCCCATCATGTCGACCATGGCGTAGTACTTGACGTCCAGGCCGATGTTGTAGCCGATGACGGTCTTGAGGGTGTCGGCGGAGGGGTCGGCCACGAGCGGGTTGACCGCCAGCTCCTCCGGCTCCTCGGCGACCGTCTGGTAGACCTCGTTGAGCAGGTCGTCGAAGCCGTACGGGGCGGGGTAGCGCTCGGCCAGGGCGGTGCCCGGCGGGAACTGGGCGTTCTCCAGGTTGCGGGGGAGGCCGACGAGCACCGTGTCACCGGTCTCGATGTCCACGCTGGCGACCATCATCGAGTCGGTCCGCGCGCCGTAGCGGTTCTCCGCGGAGTCGGCGCCGATGAGCAGGACGTTGATCCGTTCGGCGCCGTTCCAGGGATCGGCGGCGTCGTGCGGCTCGTCGTCGGGCTGGGGCGCGCCGAAGACCGAGGACAGCGTGCGCTGCGTCGTGTACCCGCCGTGCAGGGCCACGGCCGCGGGCAGGGCGACCGTCAGGCACAGGACGGTGACGACGACTCCGCTGAGCAGCCGCCGACCGAGCGGGGCCTCCTTGGGCCGGGTGATCACCCAGGAGTGCACGATGATCGACAGCCACAGCACCGTCACCACGAACACCGTGGCCATGGCGCCCACGAGCCACCTGTTCTGGACGGCCATACCGGCGAGGATGGCCGTGGTGCTGGTGTCGTGGGCTGAGATCCACACCCACCAGCCCACGAGCGCGACGATGCCGAGCAGGTACGTGCCCAGGATCGCCAGGCCCGCCCGACGGAGTCCCATGCGCAGGTGGGCCACTCCCGGCAGGGGCAGCGACGCGGCGGTCCACAACAGGGCCCGCCCCGTGCCCGGCCGCGCGGGTGCCTCTTCCCGCTGGTCTTCTTCGGCTGCCACCGGCGATTCCTCTCCAGCCGCGGGGCGGAGACCTCCGCCCCATGTGGTCGCGTCCGCCGCGGTCGCCGAGCGGAGGACGCGCTCGCGGCGTCCGGGGATCGGCCCGAACGCCTCCGTCAGTACACCTACGAGGGCGCGGCCCCGCTTCCCCGGGGGCGTGTTCGCGCCTTCGGACAGGTCACACGGGCCGTGCACGGGTGCGTGAGGACGGTGTCCTCCGCGCGGGCGTGCGACGCGCCCGTGAGTTCAGTGTGGCGCTTTGCCGGACTTGTGTGCACGGCGGTCGCCTCATTAGGGATGTTCTATACAAGTCTGTTATGTGACCGAGAGGTCGGCGGTGGGGGGTTGGGTGGTGCTTTCGGGCCGATCAAAGGGGTGAAACCGTCGATTTCTTTCTCGATCAGTAGTGAACCGGCGCGACAACTGCGATGATCTGGCCGCAGGAGGGGGCGTCGTCCGGGGGAAGGGCGACGTCATGGGAATGAAAGGCACCATCGTGCTCGATGCGGTTGACGCGGCGCTGATGCGCGCGTTGCAGGGGGACGGCAGAGCGACGTTCCAGGCGCTGGCCGACGGGGTCGGCCTGTCCCGGACGGCGGTGCGCGCCAGAGTGCGCCAGCTCGTGCACTCAGGCGCGATCAGGATCGTGGGTGTCCTCCACGCCGGCGTCGTCGGTATGGAGGTCCTCGGCCACGTCTCGTTCCGGGTGAACGGTCCCGTGGGTCCGTTGATGGAGGCCCTGGACGAGCGTGAGGCCGTGACCTTCGCCGCGCACTCGGCCGGGCGCTTCCCGGCCGTCGCGCAGGTGAGGGTGGCCGACGACGGGGCGCTCACCAAGGAGCTGGCGGAGTTGCGCGCGCTGCCGGGCGTGGACGGGGCGGAGGTCTTCCGGGCCAACGCCGTGTTCAAGGACGCCCACAGCAGCGTGCGGGAGCTCAGGGACGTGGAGCTGGACGCCCTGGACTGGCGGCTGGTGCGCCAGCTGCTCAGGGACGGTCGCGCCTCGTACGCGGATCTGGCCCGCCAGGTGGGTCTGTCGCAGGCGGCGGCCCGCTCCCGCGTGGTACGGCTGCTCAACTCGGGGGTGGTGCACGTCACCGCGATCGTGGAGCCGTCGGCCGTGGGGGCCAACGAACAGCTCGGCTTCGGCCTGCGGTGCCGGGGAGACGCCGAGGCCGTGGGCGCGGCCCTGGCCAACATGCCCGGTGTGTCCTTCCTGGCCAGCGGGTTCGGGCGCTACGACGTGGTGGGAACGCTCACCGCGCCCGACCGCCAGCAGTTGGTGGAGGCCCTGGAAGGGGTCCGGGTCGCGCCGGGGGTGGCCCACGCGGAGACGTGGGACCACCTGTCGGTGCGCAAGGAGCGCCGCGGGGGCGAGCGCCCGGCGGGGTGGGTCCCCGTCTGACCCCTGTGCCGAGGTCCGGCGCGCACGTCCTCGGGCCCGCGGTCCGGGGCGTGCGCGTTCGGCGCGGGCCCAAATGTAACCGCCGGTAACATTTTTACGTGTTTCCGGGGCGTATGTCTTGCGTCACGCTTAAGTTACCCGTGAGTATAGAGACGGGCCGGTGCGAGCCGGCCGCACCAGGCGCGGGGGGAGTGGGAGGCTGACGTGGCGCTTGCGAGGACGTTGACGGCGGTGGGCACGGCTGCTCTGGCCAGGAATGGAGGCCGCCCGTTCGGGACGCACCTGTTCTCGGTCTGGCCGGGGGCGGCGTTCGCCGCGACCGCCTTCCCGGTCCGCTGCGTCCCGGGGGACAACCTGGCCATCCACGTGGCCGTCGCCCAGGCCCCGACCGGCTCCGCCCTGGTCGTGGACGTGGCGGGCGAGCCCGAGTACGGGTATGTGGACGAGATCATCGCGGTGGCCGCGCGCACGCGCGGCGTCGTGGGCATCGTCCTCGACGGCTGCGTGCGCGACATCGCCGCCATCGCCCACAGCGAGCTGCCGGTCTTCGGGGCCGGGGTCGCCGTGCGCGAGGCCGGACACGACGCCGGAGGGGCTGTCGGTCAGCAGATCAGCATGTCGGCCGCCGGCGGCCCGGGGCCCCTGCCCGTCCGCCGCGGTGACTGGATCGTCGCCGACGACGACGGGGTGGTGTGCCTGCCGCGCGGCCAGGTCAGCGCGATCATCGCCGACACCGTGAGCGGTATCACCCGCGACCGTGCCATCGTCGACGCCGTGCACGCGGGGGAGAGCACGCTGGACCTGCTCGGCCTGGACCCCTCGCGGGTCTCGGGTTGGGAGGGCGCGGCCGACCGCGACTCCGTGCGGGGCGCCGGACGCGCGCGCTCCCGTGCCGCCCGTCTCGACCAGGCCGCGCGTGGCGCTGACGGCCGTTCGGCGCTCCGGCCGGGCGTCGTGGCGTCCCGACGGGTCGCGGGCGACGTCTACGGCGGCGACTGACGGCCGCGGAGCGCACACGCGACCCGGGTGAGGGCCCGGGGTCCGCCGGATGGGCGGACCCCGTCTCACTCCTCGGCGAGGGAGAGCAGTTCGTCGATGTAGCAGGTCGCCTCACGGGCCGCCGCGGTCGCGTCGGCCGCCCGGACCGCCTCGACCAACTTGGAGTGGTCGATGCCCTCGGCCGCCGTGGAGGGCTGCCCGCCGGCCTCCTCGTTCTGCTCGTAGGCGGTGTGCGCGATGCTCGCGTAGACCACCTGCGCGATGTCGTCGTACAGATCGATGAGCAGGGTGTTGTGCGTGGCGTTGACCACCGCCCGGTGCAGGGTGAAGTCCGCCTCCACGAACGCGCTCATGTCACGGGCCCGCCAGGCCTCCTCGCGAAGGTCCATGGCACGGTCGATGTCGGCCATGTCCTCGTCGCTGTGCCGCAGCGCGGCCAGGCGAGCGGCCTCGACCTCCAGCGCGCGGCGGACCTCCAGGTTCTCGCGCAGCCGTGAGCGCTCCAGACGGCGGCGCAGGGCCCCGCCCAGTTCGCTGGAGGCGCGGACGAAGGTCCCGGCGCCCTGGCGGATCTCCAACAGGCCCGCGTGGGCGAGGGCGCGGACGGCCTCGCGGACGGTGTTGCGGCCGACCTCGAGCTGATCGGAGAGTTCGGACTCGGTGGGGATGCGGTCGCCGACGCCCCATTCCCCCGAGTCGATCTGGGCTCGTAACTGACTGATGACCTGGTCCACGAGGCCGGTCCGGCGTGTCGAGGCGAGGGGCACGCTGTTTCCTCCTAGGGGCGGGTCGCCGGATGACAGGGCGAGTGCGCGTGTTCGGATCGGTTAGGCGGGAGCTTAGACCAGTCGGGGCGCGGAATCGTCGGTGAACGGCAATGCGTTATCCTCATGAAGTACATTGGGTCATCCTATGAATTTGTGAGGCACTTCGCATGGGCGCCGCGCCAGCTCCACTGAAGACGCCGACGAGCGGTCACCCGGCACGGGAGACCGCTCCTTCGCGTTCCCGGTGGGCGGTCCCCCTGCTGGTGGCGGCCGGTATCGGACTGGCCGCCCTCAACCTGCGCACCGCGATCACCAGCGTGGGCCCCGTGCTCGACGAGGTGACCGCGGGCCTGGGCATGACCGCGGTGGGCGCGGGTGTCCTGACCACGCTTCCCGTCCTGTGCTTCGCCCTGTTCGGCGGTCTCACCCCGACCCTGGCCCGTCGCCTGGGCGACCACCACCTCCTGGTGTACGCGCTGGTGGCGCTCGTGATCGGCCTCGTCGGGCGCGCCGCGGCACCCGCCCCCTGGCTCTTCCTCGCACTGAGCGTCGTCGCACTGGCCGGTGGCGCGATCGGAAATGTCATCCTGCCCGCCCTCGTCAAGTACCACTTCCCCCACCGGGTCGGTCTGATGACGACGGTCTACACCACCGCGCTCGCCGCGGGGACCGCCCTCGCCGCCGCCGCGACCGTTCCGCTGGAGCAGGCCACGGGGGACTGGCGGATCGCCCTCGGCTCCTTCGCCGTGTTCGGGGTCGTGGCCGTCCTGCCTTGGCTGCTCGTCCTGCGGCACGGCCAGCGCGGCGGCCGCAAGGGGCGCGTGCTGGGCGTGCGCGAGGTCCTGGGCACCGCCATCGGCTGGCAGAGCGTGCTGTACTTCGGGACGCAGTCCTCGGTGGCCTACATCATGTTCGGCTGGTACGCGCAGATGCTGCGCGACCAGGGGATGGACGCCCAGACCGCCGGGCTGGCCCTGTCCTACCTGGCCACACTCGGCGTCCCGATGTCGCTGATCCTGCCGACCCTGCTGACCCGTGTGCGCGACCAGCGCCCGTTCGTCGGCGTGTTCGCCGTCGCCTACCTCATCGGGATCGGCGGCATGTGGATCGCCCCGATGTCCGGTGTGTGGGTCTGGACGACCTTCATCGGCGTGGGCATGGGCAGCTTCGTCTACGCCCTGACCGTCTTCGCTCTGCGCACCCGCACGGGTGAGGGCACCGCCGCGATGTCGGCGTCCAGCCAGAGCCTGGGCTACCTCATGGCGGGGGCCGGGCCGTTCCTGTTCGGTCTGCTGCACGAGTTGTCCGGCGACTGGCGCGCGCCGCTGGCCCTGGTGCTGGGCCTGGTCGCGGTCAACGTGGCCGTCGGGTTCCTGCTGGGGCGTCCCCGCTATCTGGAGGACGCCATCGCCGAGCGGGACCGTCACCGGTCGGTCGGGACCGCGGCCTAGCCGGTCCGGCCACGCGCACGCCGCGAAAATAACCTGACAATCCAGACAAAGTCCAACAAAATTACCTACATGGACACCTACGTCACCGCTCCCGAGCGACTCGGAGAGACCGTGCTGACCGACGGCCGCACACTGGCCTGGGCCGAGTGGGGGCCGCGGGACGGCGTCCCCGTCCTGCTCGTCCCCGGGGCCGCCACGAGCCGGCTGCTGGGGATCGGCGCCGGCGCGGCCGAGGCGCTCGGCGTCCGCCTGGTCTGCGTCGACCGCCCGGGGCTGGGCGCGTCCTCGCCCGCGCCGGGGCGCACCTTCGCGGACTTCGCCGACGACGTCGCCGACCTCGCACGGCGCCGCGGACTGGGGCGTGTGCCGGTCGTCGGCAACTCCCAGGGCGCGCCGTTCGCGCTGGCCTGCACGATCGCGGGCGCCACGGGACCGGCCGCCCTGGTCTCGGCGGCCGATGAGGTGGCCCACCCCGCCTTCGCCGACGTCCTCCCCGACGACCTGCGTTCCCTGGTCGAACGCGTCGCCGCCGACCCGCGGGGCGCGGAGGAGCTCTTCCGCGGACTCGGACCCGAGGCGATGTGGTCGATGGTCGCGGGCGGCGCCCCGGAGAGCGACCTGGCCGTCTACCGTTCCCCCGCGTTCGAGGCGGCCTACCTGGCCGCGCTGGGGGAGGGGTTCGCCCGGGGCGGGGACGGATACGCCCGCGACACCGTGTTGGCGATGGGGCGGTGGCCCTTCGACCTCGCGGCCGTGACCGCGCCGGTCGACCTCTGGTACGGCGCCCAGGACACGGTCCACTCACCCGACAACGGCGCCACACTCGCCTCCCGTATCCCGGGCGCCGAGCGGCACGTGGTCCCCGGAGTCGGCGGAGCGGTGCTGTGGACGCACGCCGAGCGGATCCTGTCCGTCCTGTTGGAACGGGCGGCGTCCTAGACGGGGAGCCAGTCCAGGCGACCGATGAGGTACACCGACCCGACGAAGGCGACGACGTCGATGAGCGTGTGCGCGACCACCAGCGGCATCACCCGCCCGTAGCGGTGGTAGAACCAGCCGAAGACCGCGCCCATCACCAGGTTGCCGAAGAACATCCCGACGCCCTGGTACAGGTGGTAGAAGGCGCGCAGGACCGAGCTGAGCAGGATCGCGCGCCAGGGTGACCAGCCCAGCTGGCCCAGCCGGTGCAACAGGTACCCGACCACGATCACCTCCTCCAGCACGCCGTTCTTGGCCGCCTGGAGCACCAGGACCAGGGTGTCCCACCAGTTGCCGTCCAGGGTGCTCGGGTCGATCGTGACCGTCAGGCCGAGCCGCCAGGACACCACGTACACCGCCAGTCCGCCGGTTCCGATCAGGGCGGCGAGCACGGCGCCGCGCCCCAGGTCGGAGCCGGGGCGGCGCACGTCGAAACCCACGGTGCGGGCGCCCTCCCCGGTGCGGTGCAGCAGGTGCACGACCAGCAGGACGGGTGCGAGCGCGATCACCACCGCGTACAGCTGCCAGGTCAGATCCAGCCAGGGACGCTGGTCGGCGCGGGGGCGCACCAGGGTCGCGGTCTGCTCGGCCAGGGACTCCGGCGCGGTCAGCGCGCCGACGAAGTGGATGGTCGCCGACACCGCCGCCGCGCCGAGGGAGAGCGCCAGGACGGTCGCGATCTCCCAGCGCAGCAGGCGCGGAGAGGGGAGCACGGCGTCCGCGGCCGTGGTGGTCTCGCTTGGGGCCGGTACGGCCTCGTCACGGGTCTCGTCAGTCACGTCTCGACTCTAGGAAACGCGCGACGGTGGCCGGGCACGGGAACACGAAGGGCCGTTGGCCATGCGCGTGTGACACGGACCGCGCATGGCCAACGGCCAGGGGGGACGGTCGTCCCGCCCCGCCCCAGCCACGAAAGCGGGGAGGGACGACCGTCGGGGAACGAAGACCAGCGTCAGTGAGCCGCTGAGAACTGGTCTTCCTCGGTGGAGCCGGTGAGAGCCGTGGTGCTGGCCTCGGGGGAGATGGTCGTGCTGATCGCGTCGAAGTAGCCGGTGCCGACCTCGCGCTGGTGGCGGGGGGGGGGGNTAGCCCTGGGCCTCGGCCGCGAACTCGGCCTCCTGGAGCTCGACGTAGGAGGTCATGCCGTTCTGGGCGTAGCCCTTGGCCAGGTTGAACATCGAGTAGTTCAGCGAGTGGAAGCCGGCCAGGGTGATGAACTGGAACTTGTAGCCCATGTGGCCCAGCTCGCGCTGGAACTTCGCGATGGTCGCGTCGTCCAGGTGGCGCTTCCAGTTGAAGGACGGGGAGCAGTTGTAGGCGAGCATCTGGTCCGGGTACTCGGCCTTGATGCGCTCGGCGAACTGGCGGGCGACCTCCAGGTCGGGGGTCGCGGTCTCCATCCACAGCAGGTCGGAGTGCGGGGCGTAGGCCAGACCGCGGGCCACGCAGGCCTCGACGCCGTTGCGGAAGCGGTAGAAGCCCTCGGCGGTGCGCTCGCCCGTGATGAAGGGCTGGTCGCGCTCGTCGATGTCGCTGGTGATCAGGGTCGCGGCCTGGGCGTCGGTCCGGGCGATGACCAGGCTCGGGACGCCGGCGACGTCCGCGGCGAGGCGGGCGGAGTTCAGCGTCTTGACGTGCTGGCTGGTCGGGATGAGGACCTTGCCGCCCAGGTGGCCGCACTTCTTCTCGGAGGCCAGCTGGTCCTCCCAGTGGACACCCGACGCACCGGAGGCGATCATGCCCTTCATCAGCTCGTAGGCGTTGAGGACGCCACCGAAACCGGCCTCGGCGTCGGCGACGATCGGCGCGAGCCACTCGGGGGCGCTGTCGTCACCCTCGGCCCAGGTGATCTGGTCGGCGCGCAGGAGCGCGTTGTTGATGCGACGGACCACGGCCGGGACGGAGTTGGCCGGGTAGAGGCTCTGGTCCGGGTAGGTGCTGCCGGAGAGGTTGGCGTCGGCCGCGACCTGCCAGCCGGAGAGGTAGATGGCCTTCAGACCGGCGCGGACCTGCTGGACGGCCTGGTTACCGGTGAGGGCGCCGAGGCTGTTGACGTAGTCCTCGGTGTGCAGCAGGTCCCAGAGGCGCTCGGCGCCGCGGCGGGCCAGGGTGTGCTCCTCCTGGACGGAGCCGCGGAGCTTGACCACGTCGTCGGCGGAGTAGGTGCGCTCGATACCGGCCCACCGGGGGTTGGTCTCCCAGTCGCGCTGGAGTTCGGCGCTGGCTTCCTGTCGTCGAGCGCTGGTGCCCATGTTCGATCCCGCCTTACGTGTAGTCCCCAAGGTGTTCGCACCGGTCGAGGGAGGCTCGTCCAGGGCCGCCGGGGGTGAGCCCTGGGCGGTAAGTTCCCCGCCGGTAACTATGATTCTTGAGCAAGATCCACAGGTTTTCCACTCGAAACCGTGCGAAGAAGCTTGATTCTTTCCGTACTATGAACGCATGGCGTACTTTGGTGCTGAAGAAATACCGTCTTTGACAGGTGACCTGGATCTCGTCACGTTCGGCCAGCGGCTCCGTCATCTTCGCCGCGCGCGCGGGCTGACCCTCTCTGACCTGGGAGAGCGTGTTGGTCGGGCGCCCTCCCAGCTGTCCCTGCTGGAGAACGGCAAACGCGAGCCCAAGCTCTCCCTCCTCACGTCCCTGGCCTCCGCCCTCAACGTCTCGGTCGAGGAACTTCTGTCCAAGCAGCCGCCGAGCCGCCGCGCGCAACTGGAGATCGCGGTCGAGGAGGCCCAGCGCGACTCCCTCTACCAGCAGCTCAACCTCCCCCATCTGAAGGTCGGCAAGCGGGTCCCCAACGACGTGCTCGAACACATCGTGGGTCTGTACGACGAACTCAAACGGCGCAGCGCCAAGCCGACCGCCACCCCCGAGGAGGCGCGCCGGGCCAACGCCGACCTGCGGCGCCAGATGCGCGAGCGCGGCAACTACTTCGAGAACATCGAGAAGGCGGCGGCCGAGACACTGGCCGCCGTCAACTACAGCGCGGGCGCCCTCTCCCAGGGACAGATCCTCGCGATCGCCACCCACCACGGCTTCACCCTCCGGTACGTGCAGGACCTGCCCCGCTCGGTGCGCTCCCTGACCGACCACGTCAACCGGCGCATCTACCTCAAGCGCGAGACCTCGCTGGGCATGCACAGCCCTCGGACGATCCTCCTCCAGACCCTGGGCCACGTGATCCTGGGGCACGGGCAGCCGCGCGACTTCGGCGACTTCCTGCGCCAGCGGGTGGAGGCCAACTACTTCGCGGCCGCCGTCCTCATCCCCGAGTCCACCGCCGTCACCTACCTCCAGGAGGCCAAGCAGGCCCGCGACCTGTCGGTGGAGGACCTGCGCGACGTCTACTCCGTCTCCTACGAGATGGCCGCGCACCGGTTCACCAACCTCGCCCACCGGCACCTGGACCTGGTCTGCCACTTCATCCGCAACGACGAGACCGGCATCATCTACAAGGCCTACGAGAACGACGGCCTGGTCTTTCCCACCGACGACACCGGGGCGATCGAGGGCCAGCGCATGTGCCGTCAGTGGTCGGGGCGACAGGTCTTCGCCTCACCGGACCGCTACTCGATCTACTACCAGTACACCGACAAGCCCAACGGGACGCACTGGTGCGTGGCGCACGTCGACCCCAGCCGGGAGCGCAACTTCGCGATCACCCTCGGCGTGCCCTACAAGGAGTCGCGCTGGTTCCGCGGCCGCGAGACCACCAACCGCACCCAGTCCAACTGCCCGACGGGGGAGTGCTGCGTGCGGCCGCCCGCCGACCTGACCGCCCGCTGGGAGGGCAACGTGTGGCCGTCGGCGCGCGCCCACTCCCACGTGCTGTCCGCCCTTCCCTCGGGGACCTTCCCGGGCGTGGACGAGCACGACGTCTACACCTTCCTGGAGAAGCACAGCGGAGACTGACGGACCGCTGACGACGGGCGGGGCCGGTGCGCGGGGGGACGCGCGCCGGCCCCGCCCGCGTGTGCGGCCCCGGTCGGGCCCGCCGCCGGGCGCCCCGTCGCGGGGGCTTCGTCCATGTCAGTCGAACCAGGACGGATCGCCCGCCGCGATGAACTCCGCGAGCACCTTCGGGTCATGGAACGCCTCGTGCAGGAGGGCGCCCAGCCGGAGGAGGGCCTCCTCGTCGGTGCCGTGGGCCACGAACATCCCCGCCTCCGGGTCGTGGCCCAGGCGGCCCTCCAGCTCCGGCGCGCGCACGCGTACGGCCGCCCGCGCCACGCCCGCCCACGCGTAGCCGCCCGCGTCGTAGCCGTGTTCCTCGAAGGTGTCGCGCACGTCCACCATGGCCGTGTCGGTGAGCATGAGGCAGTACGTGCCCGGCCGATGGTCGTACTCGAAGAACCGCAGCGGCGCCAGGCTCGTGTGATCGGTCATGGTCCGAACCTAGGGCGGGGCTCCGACACTCCGTCGTTCTCCCCTCCGCCCGCGTGCACGGGCGGAGGGGTGGCGATTGTGCCGGCCCAGCCTCCCTGTTACCGTTGGTAACACCTAACGGCCGACCCTCCCCCCGGGAGGGACCACAGAAGGATGTAAGCGCATGAGTGAGGCCACCGCGCCCGCCTTCAGCCTGGAACTGAGCGAAGACGTTCGCGACGTCCGGGACTGGGCACACGGGTTCGCCGCCGACGTCATCCGCCCCGCCGCCGCCGAGTGGGACGAGCGGGAGGAGACGCCCTGGCCGATCATCCAGGAGGCCGCCAAGATCGGCCTGTACTCCCTCGACTTCTTCGCGAACCAGTGGCTGGAACCGAGCGGACTGGGCGTCCCGGTCGCCTTCGAGGAGCTGTACTGGGGCGACCCCGGCATCGCCCTGGCCATCACCGGCACCGGTCTGGCCGCGGTGTCCGTGGCCGCCAACGGCACACAGGATCAGCTCCTGGAGTGGACGCCGCAGATGTTCGGCACGGCCGACGACGTCAAGCTCGCCGCCTTCTGCTCCTCCGAGCCCGACGCGGGCAGCGACGTGTCGGCGATCCGCACCCGGGCCGTCTACGACCAGGCCAAGGACGAGTGGGTGCTCAACGGGACCAAGACGTGGGCCACCAACGGCGGTATCGCCGACGTCCACGTGGTCGTCGCCTCGGTGGAGCCCGAGTTCGGCTCCCGGGGGCAGGCGACGTTCATCGTGCCGCCGGGCACGCCGGGCCTGAGCCAGGGACAGAAGTTCGCCAAGCACGGCATCCGCGCCTCGCACACCGCCGAGGTCGTGCTGGACGACGTGCGGATCCCGGGGTCGTGCCTGCTGGGAGGTAAGGAGAAGCTCGACGAGCGCATCGCGCGCGCCCGTGAGGGCAGGCGCTCCAAGGGCCAGGCCGCGATGAAGACCTTCGAGGCCTCGCGCCCGACCGTCGGGGCGATGGCGGTCGGCTGCGCCCGGGCCGCCTACGAGTACGCGCTGGAGTACTCGACACAGCGCGAGCAGTTCGGGCGGCCGATCGGCGACAACCAGGGCGTGGCCTTCACCCTCGCCGAGATGGCCACCCGCATCGACGCCGCGCGCCTGCTGGTCTGGCGGGCGGCGTGGATGGCGCGCAACGGCAAGGACTTCGACCACGCGCAGGGCTCCATGAGCAAGCTCTACGCCAGTGAGACGGCCACGTTCGTCACCCAGAACGCCGTGCGCATCCTCGGCGGCAACGGGTACACGCGCGACTACCCCGTGGAGCGGTGGCACCGTGACGCCACGATCTTCACCATCTTCGAGGGGGCGAGCGAGATCCAGAAGCTCATCATCGGTCGGACCATCACCGGACTGCCGATCCGCTGAGGCCACGCCGCCAGAACCCCCGGGGAACGGTCCTCCGGGGGTTCTCGCGCGTTCTCACCCGCTGGAGCCGGATCCGCTCACCGTGGTTCCAGGCGGGCGGTCGCTTGGTGAATCAATGAGGATTCATCGGGTTTTCCGTTTCCGGTTCGGCGTGGCTTTCCGATTTTTTTGCCGTTCGTTCGGCGCGCCCTTCGTGGCGTCTGTTCGTATCGTTTCTTGATTCGATGGATCCCCATGTGGAATGGCAATTGAGACAATACTGTCGGTAGCGTAACAGATGCGTTGCGTTACCCTTGGAAGTGCGGTGAGGTGGAAGTTGCCATCAGAAGGCGCTGTCCGCGCAGAACGGATACCCGTGCGCTATGGGGTGCACGGAAGACCGCCTGCGGCCAATAGGCGGTCGGGATCGGCGCGGACGGACTCGGTGCGGATGCTCCGCACCGTTGCTGAAAGGGGTAATCCAGATGAAGAAGACCTTCGCTCGAGTTCTCGTCACTGGTTTCGTCGTTCCGGCCATGGCCCTCACCGCTCCGTCCATCGCGTTGGCCGACTACGACTACGGCCACAAGCCCTCGAAGAAGAACGAGCTCTCGATCAAGGACAACGTGCTGAAGCACAAGAACATCGAGGTCAAGAACAAGCTCGAGAGCACCAACGTCAACGTCAACGACCTCACCAACGTGCAGGGGCAGCAGCAGGAGCAGGAGCAGGAGCAGGAACAGGAGCAGGAGCAGGAACAGGAGCAGGAGCAGACCGGGGTCGAGCTCGGGCTCTAGCCCTGACACGGACATCCGCCAGGGGTTTCCGCCACCGGCGCGACCGGGTCCGTGACGTCCACGGGCGACGGTCACCTGGTCATCAAGGGGGCCCGCTCGAGTATCGGGTCGGGTCCCTCCCTCGTCCGGCTCCAGATTCCACCACGACGGGGACGGGTCCTGAGGCCGCCCCGTCGTCGAAGGGGGAAACCAGATGAAGAAGGTCATCACCCGTGTGCTCGTCGCTGGGCTCGCCGCCCCGGCGCTGGCCCTCGGCCCAGCGGCGATCGCCATGGCCGACGTCGCCGGCGCCCACGACGACGCGGCGGGACACGGTACGGGCGACTTCTGTGCCGCGTCGAGCCCTGGTTACGGGCGCGACCACTCCGACTGCGGCAACGGCGGAGGCCGCCCGTACCCGGACACCCGGCCCGTCATCAACGTCCACGTCCACAACCATCTGGACGTGGACAACACGAACGCCAACGACCTCGACAACACGCAGGTGGAGGCGCAGGATCAGACGCAGGACGCCGGGCACGAGGTCACGGCGGAGCAGGTCAGGGGGTAGGTGCCGAGGAAGTTCCCAGAAACACAGGACACGGCGAGTCCGGAGGAGGGCGCCGACCCGACCACCCGAGGTCGGGGTCGGCGCCCTCCCTCTTGCTCCCTGGAGCCCGCCCGAGACCCGGTAACGTGGTCCGGAGGCCCCCACGTGATGTTCCTGTACGTCTATCTCGCCGTCGGCGCCGTGACGGCGCTGCTCTTCCACCTCGAGGCTGAACGCGCACTGGGTCTGGACCCTGACCCCGAGTGCGTGCCGTGCCGCGACAACCGCGCGTTCTTCCGTCGGATCGTCGGTGACCTGCCCGTCGTGACCCCCGCGGCCTGGGGGTTGTCCCTCCTGGTCGCAGCCGTGGTCTGGCCCCTGTCCGTGTTCATCGTGGTCGCCCCGGCCAGCCATCGGCCGTTCTGTCCGTTGCGCGGGAGGGGCCGCTGACGGCCGCGGGAGGCGGCACGGGATCGGCGCCGTCTTCCCGGTTCGGAGCTCCGGCGGGCCTGGTGGGGCCACGAACACCGAAGGCCCCGGCCGGTCCACGGTCCGGGCCTTGTGCATATCCTGGTGCGCTGCGGCGGAGAGCGGGGAGCCGGGGTCCTGGTGGTTGTCCCTCGCCGCGTTTTCCCATTCCGGTCGAAGGTCAAGGACATCCCTCGCCGCGCGTTGTCGTTCGTCGCGATTCCGACGAGCGCGCCACCGATGGGACGAGTTGTTGGTGAACGGCGGCTCCCTTGAGAATTCAGGGTGAGTCGCCGCTGTCCCCGTCCCCGCTGTGGGCGTCTGGTGCCGGATGAGGAACCCGGACCGGATGGGATCCGTCCCGTGTGTTCTCAGAGCGACGATGTACTCCGGCCCGCCGGCCGACCGTAGGCACCGGGGCGGACGAGGTCTCCCTTTTTCCAGAACCAACGCGGCTGTCGGGGTTTCGGCGCCCGCCCCGTACCGCCGACATCTCGGCCGGTCCCCGGAGACGGACGAGACGCCGCTCCACGGACCCCGGTGACACGACCGCGGCGGTCATCGCCGTGCGTACCGGGGCCGCACGTCCACGTGACCGACGCTCTCCGGGGCCGAGGCTCAGCGCAGGAGGAGGAACGCGGCCATGGCCGCGGCGCCCAACAGGGCTCCGACCCCCACCTGCCCGGGCGTGTGCGCACGCAGCCGCACCCTGGACCAGCCGACCAGGAGCGCGAGCGGCCAGGCCACCAGCGCCCCCGCCCATCCGCCCAGGGCGGTGGCCGTGCTCGCTCCGACCGCGGCCGCCAACGCGTGCACCGACACCTTCCAGGACCACCGGTCCGTGACCACCCACACGACCGCGAGCACGGCCCCCATGGTCACCCCCAGCGTGACCAGGTCGGTCGGTCCGCCGAGCGCCAGGACCAGGACGGTTCCGGCCCCCACGGACACCGCGCCCACGACCAGGGGCCACCTACGGCGCGCCCGGTCCGCGACGTGGTGGTCCTCCCACCGTCCGGCGCGTACACCACCGAGCACGAAGCCCATGGGGATCACCGCCGAGAACAGGACGCAGACCGCCGACCACACGACCGCCTGACCGGCCGTGTCCGTGGAGTCCCAGGCGACGGCCGCGACGACCGCCGTGACGATGATCGCGGGCGCCAGCGCCTCGGAGACGATCCGGGCGGCCGTGTCGACCCACCGGCGGGGGGCGG
>NZ_ANBC01000108.1 GCF_000341125.1 Nocardiopsis lucentensis DSM 44048
TGCATGTGCGGGGCTCCTGGGGTCGTGCCGCCGTGTCGTGTCGGTTCCCGGTGAGCGGTCCCGCGACCACGGCGTGGTCGCGCACGAGGGTAGCCGCACCCCGGACCGCGTCGGTCAGCGCCGGGGCGACCACCGCGTGGACGGGGCGGACGGGACGGCGGACACCGCGTCGTACACGGCCGTTCCCAGGCGCACCGCTCCGGCCCCGGTCTCCCGCCTTCCGTTCCGCTCCCGGCGGTCGGCTCAGGCGGGGGTGGGAGGCGGGGTCAGCAGGCGCCGGGCCGCGTCGGCGGCCAGGGACGCCGCCTCCTCGGGAACACCCCGTTCCCGCACCAGGTGGCGGCGGACCAGGGCCAGGGGCAGCTCCACCACGGCCAGGGCGACCCGCTCCCTCGCCCGCTCCTCCGGTTCGCCGGGGTCGCGCAGGTCCCGCGCCAGCACGGCCAGGAGCGCCCCGACCTCGGCGTTGGCCGACTCCAGACGCACGCGGTCGGCGTCCGGCCACGCGGTCTCGTCGAAGTCGGCGGACCGCCACAGCAGGATCCGGGCCAGGTCCGGACGGGACCGGCTCCACTCCAGCACGTACCGGGCGGTGTCCGCGGCGGCGGTCAGGGGTTCGGATGCGGACAGCGCGGCGCGGCAGCCCTCCTGGAAGGACTCCAGGGCGTGCAGCCACACCGCGGCCAGGAGGGCGGGCCGGTTGGCGAAGCGGTGGTAGAGCGATCCGCTGGGGGCTCCGGCGGCGCGCGCCACCGCCGCCATCGTCACCGCCGCCGGCCCTTTCTCGGCGGCCAGCCCGACCGCGGCCGCGACCAGGTCGTCCGTGCTGAAACGTGCGGGCCTTCCCATGGCTGGGAGCCTATGCCCTATCCTGTTTTAGAGATACCTCTCTAAAATAATCCGCAAGGAGTGGGCATGGGTGTCTACAACCTCCACGAACGCCGCCTTCCCATCGCGCCCGAGCGTGCGGGAGCCCTGGTCGACGGTCTGTCGTCCCCGGACGACCCCCTCTGGCCGAGCCGCGACTGGCCCGCGATGCGCCTCGACGCGCCGCTGGCCGCCGGGGCCGTGGGCGGCCACGGGCCCGTCCGCTACACGGTGGAGGAGTACGTCCCCGGCCACTGGGTGCGGTTCCGTTTCCAGGGGCCGCGCGGCTTCGACGGATTCCACGAGTTCACCGTCCGCCCCGACGGTTCCGGAGGGGCGGTCCTCAGCCACCTGCTCGCCATGCGCACGCATGGTGCGGCCCGCCTGAGCTGGCCCCTCGTCTTTCGCTGGCTGCACGACGCGCTGCTGGAGGACTGTCTCGACCGCGCCGAACGCGCCGGCACCGGAACGGTCCGCGCCCCGGCGCGGTGGAGCCCGTACGTGCGCCTCCTGCGCCGGGTCCTCTCGCGGCGCTCGCCCGCCGCGGAGACGCG
>NZ_ANBC01000109.1 GCF_000341125.1 Nocardiopsis lucentensis DSM 44048
CCCCTACGCTGACGGTATGAACGCCAACTCGGGCAACGGCGCCCCCACCATCACCATCCCCGCCCGGTTCAACGGACCGGACGGATCGGGCAACGGCGGCTACAGCGCGGGGCTGCTCGCCGCCCGCCTCACCACCGAGGGCGGCCCCGCGGTCACGGTCACCCTGCGCACCCCGCCGCCCCTGGACCACCCGCTCACCGTGGAGGGCGCCCCCGCCACCGGCCTGCGCCTCACCGACCCCGAACGCACCGACCGGGCGCACCTCGTCGCCGAGGCCCAGACCGCGGAACTCCCCGACCGCCCCGCCATCCCCGGCGGCCCTGTGACCGCAGCCGAGGCCAAGGAGGCGGAGAAGCGCTACCCCGGCCTGGTCGAGCACCCCTTCCCGCACTGCTACAGCTGCGGTCCCGCCCGTCCCGAGGGCGACGGCCTCCGCCTGTTCGCGGGGTCCGTGCGCCCGGCCACCGGCCCCGACGGCCAGGGCAACACCGTCGCCTGCACCTGGACCCCGCACGCCGACCTCGGCGACGGCTCGGGCGCCGTCGTCCTTCCCCAGACCTGGGCCGCCCTCGACTGCCCCGGAGGCTGGTCCAGCGACGTCGTCGGCCGCCCCATCGTCCTCGGCCGCCTCACCGCCCGCGTCGACCGCGCACCGCGCGTGGGGCACACGTACGTGGTGATGGGCCACCTGGAGTCCGTCGACGGACGCAAGACCCACACCGGCAGCGCCGTGTACGACGCGGACGGCACCCTGCTCGCCGAGGCCCACGCGACCTGGATCGCGATCCGCTCCTGAGCAGCGGCGCACCCGCGAAGGCGCTACGGTGAATCCTTGTGGCGATCGACTACACGCAGCGGACGGCCCTGACCGACGGCGATGACACCTCCGGCGCTCCCGTGCCGGAGGCCCCCGCCCGTGCGCTCGGACGCGGCGGACGCGGCCGGGGCGGGCGCGACCCCGAACGGCGCCGCGCCATCCTGGACGCCGCCGACAGGGTGATCCAGCGCGACGGACCCGACGCCCCCATGCTGGCCATCGCCGCCGAGGCGGGGATCAGCAAACCGATCCTGTACCGGCACTTCGGCGACAAGGGCGGCCTGTACCGCGCCCTGGCCCAGCGCCACGTCGACCCGCTCATCGAACGCATCCGCGCCGAGCTGCACGAGCACGCCGAGCTGGAGGTCCGCGCCCGCGCCACGGTCGGCGCCTACCTGTCGATGATCTCGCAGAACCTCAACCTCTATCGGTTCCTCATGGACCGGGCCACCTCCGAGGACCCGCGCACCCGCGGTGACCTGGGGCTCATGGTGCGCCGCCTGGGGGAGGAGCTCGCCGAGCAGCTCGCCAGCGAGGGGCGCGTCACCGGCCGCCCGCACGCCCAGATCGTCGCTCACGCCGTCGTCGGCATGGTCCAGGCGGCGGGCGAGTGGTGGTTGGAGCACCCCGAGGTCAGCGAGGACGAGATCATCGAGGACCTCACCGGAGCCGTCGTCGGCGCGATCCGCGGCGGCTGACCCGCCTTTGCCGAACCCGGTCCCGAATTCGGCTTGACCTGGAGCGCACTCCAGGCCCCATGCTCTTCCCCATGAGGGACTACTACACGCCCGGTGAGGTCGCCGAACGGTTCGACCTCACACTCGACACCCTCCGCTACTACGAACGGGAGGGCCTGCTCCGACGGGTCGACCGTTCCCCCAGCGGACACCGGCGCTACCGTGCCGACGACGTCGAACTCCTCGGCCTCGTCCGGTGCCTGCGCGACACCGACATGCCCATCGCCCGTCTGCGCGAGTTCGCCGAACTCGTCCAGGCGGGCGACCACACCATCCACGATCGGCTGGACGTCCTCCAACGCCACCAGGACCGGCTGGACCAGCGCATCGCCGAGCTGCGCGCCCACCAGACCGCCATCCAGCACAAGATCGACTACTACGTCGGCGTGCTCGCCGACAACGCCCCCCGAACGGTCGAGGAGACCTCCTGATGCGCTACACCACCATCGGCGACCGCCGTGTGAGCGCCCTGTGCCTGGGCGCGATGAAGTTCGGCAGTGAGACCGACGACGCCACCGCCTCCGCGCTGCTCGACCGCTTCGTCGAGGCGGGCGGAACCTTCGTCGACACCGCCGACAACTACCAGTTCTGGGTCGAGGGCTTCGAGGGGCACGAGAGCGAGACCTTCCTCGGGCGCTGGCGCCGGGAGCGCGGTGTCACCGACGAGGTGTTCGTCGCGACCAAGCTCGGCGCCATGCCGACCGTGCCCGGCACCGGCCTGGAGACGGCGGAGGGCCTGTCCGCCGAGGTCGTCGCGCAAGCCGCCGAACGCAGCCGCGAGCGCCTCGGGACGGAGCGGCTCGACGCCCTGTACGCCCACATCGAGGACCGTTCGGTGCCCCTGGAGGAGACCATGGGCGCCTTCGCCGCACTCGTGGAGGAGGGGGCGGTCGGCGAGGTGGGCCTGAGCAACCACCGGACCTGGCGTCTGGAGCGGGCCCGCGCCGTCGCCGAGGCCCACTCCTGGCCGCGCCCCCGGCTGCTCCAGTACCGGTACAGCTACCTCCAACCCCGCGTGGACGTGCCCCTGACAGCCACGGCGCACGTGCACGTCACCCCGGAACTGCTGGACTTCGTCCGCGCCGAGGCGGCCGAGGGCCGAGAGCACACGGTCGTGGCCTACACCTCGCTGCTGTGGGGCGCCTACACGAGGCCGGACAAGGAGCTGGAGCGCGCCTACGACCACCCGGGGACGGCCGCCCGCCTGGCCGCGCTCGACGAGGTGGCCGCGCAGACCGGGGCCACCCGCAACCAGGTCGTCCTCGCCTGGCTCATGGACAGCGACCCCGCGGTCGTGCCGCTGGTCGGCGTGAGCACGATGACACAGCTCGACGAGGCGATCGAGGCCACCGACCTGACGCTCACGAAGGAGCAGTGGCGGCGCCTCGCCGACGCGAACTAGGTGTTCTCCGGGCGCCCCGCCCCGCCCACCCGTCACCCGAGGGCCGGGTGGGCGGGCGTCCCAACGGACGCCTCGCGGTGCCCGGGCCCCACTCCTCGGGCGACCGCCCCGGAAGTAGAAACCAGGGCAAACATCGCGATTCATCCCATGGGTGTACACGTGTTGTTTTCGCCATGGGGTGACCGGATACCTTCCTTGATGGCGGCGGGCGGGGCCGCGCCGCCGCGGTCCGCCGACCCGTGGGAGGGGCGAGTTGCCCGAGGACACCTACCACCAGATCCACTTCGCCTGGGCGGAACCGACCCTTCTCGGCCGGGTCGGCCCGGGCCCGGCCGCCTCCTCCCTCACCGAGGACGACCAGCCCGCGCTGCGCTCCTGGCGCGACCGGCTCCTTCCCGCGCTCACCGCCGACTACCGCTCCGCCCTTCCCGGCACCGAACCCGCCGACTACCCCGAGACCCTCTGGGCGCGCGCCTACCCCGACGGGCGGGCCGCCCTCGTCTACCGCTGGCCCGGCGAGGTCCGCGACGCGCACGCGTGGGCGATCGTGGGACCGGCGCACGGCCTCACGTTCCCGCGTGTGCTGTCGCTCCACGAGAACCCGAACACCCGACCCTCGCCCACCCGGCCGCCCGACCCCGGGTGGGCGACCATGGACGCGCTGTCCACCCCCGACCCCTGGGAGCGCACCGCCGCCCCCGGCGCCGTGCGCACCCGCGACCGCCGCGCCGCCGAGACCGCCGTCGCGGGCGAGCCCGTCCTCGTCGGTGCCGTGGCCGCCGCCCTGGCCCGTCCCGACCTGCCGATCCACATCGGCCTGGACCCCGAGCGCGCCGATCTGTGGCAGGGGGG
>NZ_ANBC01000110.1 GCF_000341125.1 Nocardiopsis lucentensis DSM 44048
ACTCCGGTTCCTGTGGGGCGTCCACCGTGTCCTGCGCGACGTCCTCACCCCGCCCCGGGCCATCCCCGCCGCGGGGTGGAGCTGGTCCTTCTCCACCTACGACCCCGTGCTCGGCGCCGCCGACGGCCAGCACCTGTCGTTCGGTCCGCCCGTGGCCGGAGCCCGGGCGGGCTTCCTGCGCCCGCCCGCGCCCGACTACCTCGCGGTGGCCGAGTCCCTGGTCGCGCTCCTGCGGGACGAGGGCGGCGACGTGCTCGCCGACCACCTGCGCGAGCGCGGTGTGCCCGAGGCGCCGACC
>NZ_ANBC01000111.1 GCF_000341125.1 Nocardiopsis lucentensis DSM 44048
CACTGATGCCGACCCCGGAGCCGCCCGGGAGACCGTCACCGCGGACGACATCCCGCCCGCGACCGACCTGCCGGACCTCGACGACGTCCCCGAGCCGGAGTGGCTGCCTCCCGAGTACGAGCCCCCGGCCGACCTCGATCCGGTCGACCCACCGGAGTTCGCCGACGTCCCGGAGCCCGATGACCTTCCGGAGTCCATCGACCCGCCGGGGCCCGACATCCCCGCGGAGCACGACGATCCTTCGGAGCCCGTCGGCCCGCCGGGGCTCGACAAGCCCGACGACCTCATCGAACCCGGCTGTCTCACCGCTCCCGAGGCCCCCACCGAGCCCGCCGGCCTGCCGGACCTCCCCGAGGTGGAGCCACCGGAGACCGAGGACTCCGATGAGCCCCAACCCCCGCCCCTGTGGCCTCTGGCTGAGCGCGAACCCCACGCGGAACGGGAGTCTCATACAGAACGGGAACCCCGCGAACCCTCCGCCCCGCCACCGGTCGCCCCCAACCCCCGGTCCCCCGAGGACGCACCCCCCCTGGACCTGTCCCCCGAACCGGATTACTCCACCGAGACCGCGCTCGTCCCGGACGAGATCGTCAGTGACGAGATCCCCGACGACAACTGGCCGACCCAGTACGCCGACATCCCCCTGACCCGCCTGGAACGGTGGCACTCCCGCCGCGGACCCGAGGGCGCGCGGGTGGACGTGGTCGACGCCCGCGCCGCGATCCGGGCCGAACGGGCCGAACTCCACCGCGTCCTCGACGAACGGGACCGCTACCACACCGAGGTCCAGGACCTGCGCCGGGAGGTCGCCCGTCTGGACCGGCCCTGGCTGGAGGCCCATGAGGAGGCCCCGGCCCCCGTCGAACCGTCCGGGCGGCGGCGCACGTGGGCGGTGGTGCTCCTGGCGGCGGTCGTACTCCTCCTCGGTCTGGAGGTGGGCGCGCGGTCGGGGACGGGCGTCACCGACCTCCTCGCCCTCGTCTGGGGAGCGCTCCCGTTCGGCTGAGCCCCGGGAACCCGTGATCGGCATGGGCGGGTGGTCGGGCGGATGGCACGGGGTGTCATACGCGGGCGCTCAGGACCACGGCCCAAGGAGAACTCCTGGGGAGACCGCGTCCGGGAACCGGTGAGACTCGCCGACGAATGAGCGCAGCGTGGAACGAGGGCGCCTCGCTCGTACCCTCGTATCAGCTTCACCCGAACACCACACCATCCGCGTTGCCGGCAGGGCATCAGTCGCGTCGGATAAAGCTTGAAAAACGAGAAGCACGAAAATAGAGTTACTTCGCATCGTAGGGAGTCCGATCGGCGCACGTCACCCGACGGCACAGGAGGTGGCATGACGACTCCGCGAACGACGGCACGGGCGCGCGACGCCCGCGAACGCCCCGGGCCACCCTCCCCCGCAGCGCACCGGGACGGTTTCCAGCGCGAGGCGATCACCTCGCACCTGCGGGACTTCCTCACCGCGCGGGGCCGCGCCGTCGAGGAGCTGGACGCGGACTTCGCCGATGAGGTCCTGCGCCGCCTGACCGGGTTCGTGCTCGACGGAGGGAAGCGGACCCGACCGGTCTTCGCCTGGTGGGGGTGGCGTGCCGGGGGCGGCGCCGACGACGGCCCCGAAGCGACCGCCGCGCTGCGTGCGGCCTCGGCGCTGGAACTCGTCCAGGCGTTCGCCCTGTTCCAGGACGACGTCATGGACCAGTCACCCGTACGCCGGGGCAGGCCCGCCCTGCACGCGGACCTCGCCGTCGACCACCGCTCGGCGGGGTGGTCCGGTGACCCCCGGCGCTACGGGGACAGTGTCGCCCTTCTCGCCGCCGACCTCGCGCTGATCTGGGCCGAGGACATGTTCACCGAGGCCCTGGCGGGCATGGCCGACGCCCGTGAGCGGGCGCGGCGCCCCTGGCGCGCCATGCACGCCGAGATGGTGGTCGGCCAGTTCCTGGACCTGCGCTCCCAGGCCGGATCGGACGACACGGAGTCCACCCCGGAGCGGGTCAACCTGCTCAAGACGGCTTCCTACAGCGTCGAGCGCCCGCTGCACCTGGGAGCGGAGATCGCCGGGGCGACCGGGGCGGCCACGGCGGGCCTGCGCCGGTACGGGGCGGCGATCGGCTCCGCCTACCAGCTGCGCGACGACCTGCTCGACCTCTACGGCGATCCGGCGCGCACGGGTAAGGCGGTCGGCGGCGACCTGCGCCAGGGCAAACGCACCCTGCTCGTGGCCGTGGGCCTGCGCCGGGCCCGGGAGAACGGCGACACCGACGCGGAGCGGACGCTGACGTCGGCGATCGGGGACCCCGGCCTCACCGACGCCGACGTGGCCACCGTCGCCGACCTCCTGGTGGACCTCGGAGCCAGACAGGCCGTGGAACGACGGGTGGACGATCTCGTCGACGAGGGAACGCGCGCCGTGGCGGACGCGCCGATCACGACCGAAGCGCGCGGGGAACTGCGACGCAGAGCCGGTGCGGCGACCACCCGCCTGAACTGAGCGGACCCGCGGCCGCCCGGGAACAGGCCGGAGCCGACCCGGGGAACGGTGCCCGCCGACGTGCGGGGCCCGTGCCCCACAACCGACCGACGGAGAAGAGAGCCCGTGAAGCCGTACGCAGGAGCACCGCGCACCGTCGCGGGACCCACTGACCACGTCGTCGTCGTGGGCGCGGGAGTCTCCGGACTGGCCGCCGCCCTCCACCTCCTGGGAGCCGGCCGATCCGTCACGGTCGTCGAACGCGACGGGTACCCCGGAGGCCGCGCGGGGCGGGACGAGGCCGACGGGTTCCTCATGGACACCGGGCCCACCGTGCTGACCATGCCCGACCTGATCGACGAGGCCCTGTCCGCGGTGGGCGACTCCCTCAGCCGCCGCCTGGACCTGGTCCGGCTCGACCCGGCCTACCACGCCCGGTTCGCCGACGGCTCCGCCATCGACGTGCACACCGACCCCGAGGCCATGGCCGAGGAGATCAACGACAGGGTCGGCGGACGGGACGCCCGGGGCTATCTGCGCCTGCGCGACTGGTTGAGCCGCCTCTACCGGCTCCAGATGCGTACGTTCATCGACGCCAACTACGACTCCCCGCTGCGGCTGTTCACCCCCGAGCTCGCGCGGCTGGCCGCCATGGGCGGGTTCGGACGCCTCGAACCGGCGATCGGGCGCTTCGTCGCCGACGAGCGGCTGCGTCGGATCTTCTCCTTCCAGGCCCTCTACGCCGGAGTCACACCCCAGCGGGCGCTGGCGGCCTACGCCGTCATCTCCTACATGGACACGGTCGCGGGCGTGTACTTCCCCAAGGGCGGGATGAGGGCTCTGGGCGACGCGCTCGCCGACGCCGTGGCCGACGCCGGAGGCACCGTCCACTACGGACAGGACGTGCGACGCCTGGAGCGCCGCGGAGACCGGATCACCGCGGTCCACACCCGTGACGGCGCCCGGTTCGGATGCGACGCGGTGGTGCTCACCCCGGACCTGCCGATGGCCTACCGGCTGCTGGGGCGCGTCCCCTGGCGGCCGGTGCCGCTGCGCTTCTCGCCCTCGGCCGTGGTCCTGCACGCCGGGGTCGACCGCGCGTGGGCGGGGGACCACCACCACACCATCTCCTTCGGCGCCGAGTGGGAGCGCACCTTCGACGAGATCTGCCGAAGCGGAACCACCATGGGCGACCCCTCCCTGCTCATCACCCGCCCCACGGCCACGGATCCCGGTCTGGCGCCCCCCGGGCACCAGCTGTACTACGTCCTGGCACCGTGTCCCAACCTGCGCACCGGCCGGATCGACTGGGGACGCGAGGCCGACGGCTACCGCGACAGCCTCGTCCAGACCCTGGAGAAGCGGGGGATGGACGGGTTCGGCTCCGCGATCGTGACCGAGCGGTTGACCACCCCGCTGGACTGGTCGCGCCAGGGGATGGCCTTCGGCACCCCGTTCGCGGTCGCGCACACCTTCGCCCAGACCGGACCGTTCCGGCCGCGCAACCTCGTGTCCGGCACGGGCAACGCGGTCCTGGCCGGATGCGGCACCACCCCGGGCGTCGGCCTGCCCACCGCCCTGGTCTCCGGCAAACTCGCGGCCGCCCGGATCGTCGGCCAGGCGGCCGTGGCCGGGGGGAGGCGCTGATGGGCACCGCCTTCGAACTCGACGCGGCGGGTATCACCGGAGCCGCGCTGCGCCGGGACTACGCCGCCAGCCGCGCGCTGCACGCCCGGCACGGACGCACCTACTACCTGGCCACGCGGGTGCTTCCGCCCGAGCGCAGACCGGCGGTGCACGCCCTGTACGGGTTCGCCAGATGGGTGGACGACATCGTCGACGAGCCCGCCCCGGGACAGACGGCCGAGCGGACCGCCGCGCTCCTCGACGGCGTCGAGCGGGAACTGGACGCGGCCATGGCCGGAGGGCACGCCCGAGCCCCGCAGGTGCGGTCCCTGGCCGACACGGCGCGCCGGTACGCGATCCCGCAGGAGTACTTCACCGCGTTCATGGCCTCGATGCGCGCGGACCTGACCGTCACCGACTACGCCGACTACGCCGCGCTCAGCGGCTACATGTACGGCTCGGCCGCCGTGATCGGCCTGCAGGTGCTCCCCGTCCTGGGCACCGTCGTCCCCCGGAGCGAGGCCGAGCCGCACGCGGCGGCGCTGGGCACCGCCTTCCAGCTGACCAACTTCCTGCGCGACGTCGCCGAGGACCTCGACCGGGACCGGATCTACCTGCCCGCCGACGTCCTGGCCCGCCACGGCGTCGACCGCGAACTCCTCCGGCACTGCCGGCGCCGCCGCAGCCAGGACGGCCATGTGCGCGAGGCCCTGGCCGAGCTGGTCGACCTCAACCGCGCCGTCTACCGCGAGGCCGAGCCGGGGTGCGCGATGCTCTCCCCGGTCGCGCGCCCGTGTGTCGAGACCGCCCTGCACCTGTACCGCGGCATCCTGGACCGGATCGAGGAGGCCGACTACGACGTGTGGTCCCGGCGGCACCGGGTCCCCCGAGCCCAACGGGCCCGTGTCGCGGTGCCCGCACTGGGCAGGGCCCTGATGGCACGGGCCCTCGGCGCCTGACCGCACAGCACGTCCCCGCCCGTCCCGACGACCCCGAGGAGGCCACGGATGCCGCAGCCCGTTCCCGAACCAAGGCGGTCCCCCCTGCGCCGACTGCCCGCGACCCGCTGGAGCCGACAGGCCCCCACCTGGCGGGAGGCCTCACCCGCGGTGATCGGCGCCGCCCTCAAGCGCGCCCTGGCCCGCCCCTCCGGCAACTGGTACGTGTTCGCCGCCAGCGACGAGGTCCGCGCGGACCGGCCCTTCGGGCGGGTGGTCGCCGGGACGGAGATCGTCGCCTGGCGGGACTCCGAGGGCGGCCTGCACGCGGCCCCCGGCGCCTGCCCGCACCTGGGGGCGCCGCTGTGCCGGGGCGCCGTCGACTCCGGCCGCCTGGTGTGCCGCTGGCACGGGCTGTCCCTGGGGGCCGAGGGCTTTCCGGGATGGCGGCCCTACCCCTGTCACGACGACGGGGTCCTGGCCTGGGTCCGCCTGGACGACGTCGGCGGCGAGGAGCCGCTGCCCCGGCCCGTGCTCCCCGAACGCCCCGCGGCGGCGACCGCGCTCACGGCGGTGGAGAGCCTCGTCGGGCGATGCGAACCCGAGGACGTGGTGGCCAACCGTCTCGACCCGTGGCACGGGTCGTGGTTCCACCCCTACTCCTTCGTGGGGCTGCGCGTCACGGAGACGCCGCCGGAGGGCGCCCCCGACCCCGACCGGATGGTCGCCGAGGTGGCGTTCAGGGTCGCCGGCAGGTGGGGGGTGCCCGTCCGGGCCGCGTTCTCGTGCCCGGAGCCGCGCACCGTGGTCATGCACATCATCGGGGGCGAGGGGGAGGGCAGCGTCGTGGAGACCCACGCCACCCCCCTGGGCGTGCGCGACGGCGTCCCCTCGACGGCGGTCATCGAGGCGACCGTCGCCTCCTCCGAGCGCGCCGGGTTCCGCCTGGCCGCGCGCGCCGCCCCACTGGTGCGGCCCCTCATGCGCGCCGCGGCCCGGCGCCTGTGGCGCGACGACCTCGCCTACGCCGAACGGCGCTACGCGTTGCGCGCCTCCGGGCGCTGGCCCGGCTGACCCCCCGAACGCGCCCAGCGGGCCAGCGCCCGCAACGGGCCCCAGCGCCCACGCCGGGGCACGCTCCAGAGCCGGTGCCCCGGCAGTCCCCAGCGGCCCAGCAGCGCGTTCGCGGCCATCAGACCGCTGGTCGCGGCACGTTCCATGAGGGCCACGGGCAGGTCCACGCGCACGTGGTCGCCCGCCACGACCAGCCAGGGGTCGGACGTGGTGGGCGTCAGACGGCGCTCGTAGCCGCCCGGCGGGAAGAGCGCGCAGTCCGCGCGCATCTCGTGGCGCTGGTCGACGACTCCCGCGTGCGCGGTCTCCGGGAAGACCCGGTGCAGCTGGGCGATCAGCCGCTTGCGCTCGACGTGTTCGTCGTAGGAGGCGGGCAGCGCGTAGGCGTGCAGCTCCACCACCGACCCGCCGGTGCTCCGCGCCCAGCGGGCGGCCTCGTCCTCGAACCGCTCCAGCACGCTGACGTTGTCCAGCGTGGGGTAGCCGGCGGTGCCCAGGAAGGCGGGGCGGTCCGGGCGCACGGGCCGGTCCAGCCACAGCCGGCTGACGAGGAAGGGCGGGGCGCTCGCAAGCTCCAGGGCCCGGCCGCGCCAGTCCCGGTCGCCCAGGCACGGGGAATCGGCGACCAGGCCGCGCAGTCCGGGGACGTCCGTCGCCAGGACCACGGCGTCGAACTCCTCGGCCGCCCGGCCCTCCGTGTGGACGGCGAAGCGGCGCCGCTCTCCCGGAGCGACGTGGGACACGGGCGCCGAGAGGCGTTCGCCCACCCCGTGCCGGGTGAGGTAGGCCGACCAGGGGTGCCAGATCGCCTGGGGGAAGGGCGCGTTGGCGACGTCGAACAGCAGCCCCTCGCTGGAGCCCAGGAAGTACAGGTGGAACATGACGGCGAGCTCGGCCGCCGACAGCTGGGCGGGGTCGGCGAAGAAACTGCGCGAGAACACCTCGAAGGCCAGGTGCCGGGCGCGCGGGGGGAAACGGATCGCCTCCAGCAGCGCGGGCGCGTCCCGGTCGTCCAGCCTCGTGTAGACACCGGGGACGTCCACGTCCAGCAACTGCACGGCGGCGGCGACGTTGACCCGGGCCAGCTCGCCCGCGGGAAAACTCGGGCTGCGCGCCGCCAGCGCGAGCGCGTTCAGGGGAGGCCGCGCCGGAAGCCCGGTGAACACGTCTCGCCCGCCCCGGGCGTGGACGAGCGGGTAGTCGGGCACGGGGCTGAGCATGCCCAGGCCGGGGTCCAGGCGGGCCAGCAGCGCCCGCAGGTTGTAGTACTGGCGGAAGAAGGCGTGGAAGCCGCGGCTCATCGTCGCGGCGCGGCCGTCGGCCAGGACGGTCGGCCACCCCCGCAGGCGTCCGCCCAGGTCGGACTCGCGCTCGAACACCGTGGCGCGCACACCGCGCTCCGACAGGGCCGTGGCCGCGGCCAGCCCGGCGATGCCCCCTCCGACGATCGCCGCCCGCGGCGCGTCGGCGGCTTCGGGTCCCGTGGGAGGGGCGGGGTCGATCACCTCGGCGCGCGGGTCGGCGGGCGACCACGTCATGAGGCTCCTTCGGCCGCAACCCCGCCGAGGAACGTGTGCGTGACGCCCCGCTGCCAGCCGGGGAGCGGTAGGGAGCGCACGTTCTCCAGCCCCGCCCGACCCATGCGTCGGCGCAGCGCGGTCACGCCGTCGAAGTCCAGGACGCTGCGCCACAGATAGCGGTAGAGGTCGGACCGGCCGGTGACCAGGCGCCCGAGGGGGATGATGACGCCCCAGCACACGAGCGACCACACCAGGCGCGCGGCGGGTGAGTCGGCCACGGAGTACTCGTGCAGGACCATCCGTCCCCCGGGCCCGAGCAGGTCACGCATCACCCCCAGGGCGGCGTCGGTGTCCGGGCAGTTGCGCAGCAGATAGGCGGCGAACACCGCGTCCGAGGGGCCGCCCAGGCGGTCGGCGGACAATTCCTCGACGCGTGCGTGGATAAACCGGACATTCGGCTTCCATTTCTTCGCGCGCGCTCGGGCGAGCATGCCCTCGGAAGCGTCCACACCGATGATCCGCGCGCGTGGGAAAAGGCGCGCCAGAGCCGCCGTCGAGGCCCCGGTTCCGCAGCCCAGATCGAGCACGCGCATACCCTCACCGCCTCGTGGGAGCGCCAGCCTGCGCGCCGACAGGCGCAGGTGCCGGTGGTATCCGGGGTTGGCCGCGACGAGTGTGTCATAGGACGCCGCCGCGCGGTCGAACTCATCGGTGACCGCACCGGACTTCATTCCGAGAAATGGCCGAGCCATGATCCCCCAGAGACGGTATCGAATCGGAGTCGGATTCCATGACATGCTAACCGCCATGCGGGAATTCGATCTGGTCATCGTCGGCGCCGGCGCGGCCGGTCTCACTTTGGCACACTTCGCGGCGAAAATCGCCCTGCCCGGAATCGGCACCCCGGAGATCGCGCTGGTCGAACCGCCGGCCGGGCCGGCGCGCCCGGGGGACCGGACCTGGTGCTTCTGGGAACGCGGCCCGGGCCCGTGGGACGGCGTCCTCGCCGCCCGGTGGGACACGCTGTCCGTCATCTCCCCCTCCGGGGCCAGACACGAGCGGGCGATCGGTCCGCTGTCCTACAAGATGCTCCGCTCCCGGGACTTCGAGACGCACGTCCGCGCCGGTTTCGGCCCCAACGTCCACCCCTGCACCGCGACGGTCACCGCGATCGACGACGGCGCCGACCGCGCGACGGTGCGTGCCACGCGGCCCGACGGCGCACCGGTGTCGCTCGGGGCCGCGCACGTCTTCGACTCCCGCCCGCGCCCGGTGCCGCCCGGCGCGCGCACCACGCTGCTCCAGCACTTCCGCGGCTGGTTCGTCCACACCGAGGACGACGTCTTCGACCCGGGTACGGCGTCGCTCATGGACCTGCGCACCCCCAGGCCGCGCACCGGCGTCTCGTTCGGCTACGTGCTCCCGACGTCCCCGCGGGAGGCCCTGGTGGAGTACACCGAGTTCAACCGCGACGTCCTGGACGGGGACGGCTACGAGGCCGCCCTGCGCCGGTACACCGGTCAGGTGCTCGGCCTGGAGCGGTTCACGGTCGCCGCCCGCGAACAGGGCGTGATCCCCATGACGGACGCGAGGTTCCCCACGCGCGTCGGCCGTCGCGTGTTCCGGATCGGCGCGGCCGGAGGCGCCACCCGGCCGTCCACCGGCTACACCTTCGGCGGCATCCAGCGCCAGGCGGCCTCGGTGGTCCGCTCGCTGGAACGGGGCCGGGATCCGGTACCTCCGATCCCGCACCGCCACCGACACCTGGCCATGGACTCGGTCCTGCTGCACGCCCTGGACTCCGGGCGGTTGGACGGCGCGGAGTTCTTCGCCCGACTCTTCGCCCGCAACGACACGCGCGAGGTCCTGGAGTTCCTCGACGGAGGGTCGACGTTCGGCCGCGAACTGGCCATGGGCCTGACCACCCCCGTCGCGGCGATGTCGGCGGCGGTCGTCGAACGGGCGCTCGCGCCGCTGCGGGCCGGTGCCGCTCCGGAGCGGCACCCCCGATAGCCTCGTTGCCGTTCGTCCCGTTCCGCACCGAAGGAAAGAGGCTCCCATGTCGGAGGAGCTGTCCGTGCGCGTCGACGGCCACGTCGGCGTTCTGGAGATCCACCGCCCGCCCCACAACCACTTCTCCCTCGACGTGCTCACCGAGCTCGCCGACGCCTCGGAGGAGCTGGCCGCCGACGGGTGCCGCGCTCTGGTCTGGTGCTCGGAGGGCAAGAACTTCTGCGCCGGGGTGGACTTCGCGGGGGAGGGGGTCGGCCAGAGCCCGGTTCACACGCTCAGCGCCCTCTACGGCCAGGGGCTGCGCCTGTACGCGCTGCCGGTCCCGGTGATCGCCGCGGTCCAGGGCGCGGCCGTGGGCGGCGGACTCGGGCTGGCCTGCGCCGCGGACTTCCGGGTGGCCTCGGCCGCCACCCGCTTCCACGCCAACTTCGGTCTGCTCGGCCTGCACCAGGGGTTCGGGCTGAGCGCCTCCCTGCCCCGCATCGTGGGTGGCCAGAAGGCCGCCGAGATGCTCTACACCGCCCGCCGGGTCCCCGGCGAGGAGGCGCACGCGATCGGCCTGGCCGACCACCTGGTCGAGGACGGCCAGGTTCGGGAGGGCGCGCTGGAGTGGGCCCGTCGGATCGCCGCCCGCGCTCCGCTCGCGGTGCGTTCGATGAAGGCCACCATGCGCGCCGACCTGCTGGCCGCGCTGCCCGCCGCCCTGGACCGCGAGATCGTCGAACAGACCCGCCTGATGGACACCAAGGACCACGAGGCCGGGATCAGCGCCTCCCTGGCCCGCGTCACCCCGGTGTTCACCGGCCGGTGAGGGTTCCCGTCGGTCGGGGCGGTTCCCGCAAGTGGGGTTCCCGCCCGGTGCGGCCGGGTCACTCGGCGACCGCCGGGTACAGCCAGGGATCCTCGTCGTCCGCACAGCCCTCCCGGTCCGGTTCCCACCGGTCCGAGACGTCGACGCGGACTCCGGCCGCGGTGAACGCCTCGCGGACCCGCTCGGTCGTGTCCTCGGACATGTAGTGGTGGTGCAGGTCGAGCCGGTCGAGTGACCGGAAGGCCGGGGCGTCGAGGAGGACCCGGGCGCCCTCGTCGGTCAGGGCGCCCAGGGACAGGTCGAGGGTGCGCAGGGTGGGCGTGACGGGTGCCTCCGCCAACGCCCGGACCCAGTCGTCGGTGAACTCGGCGTTGCGCAGCCCCAGGTGGGGCAGACCGGGGAAGGCCGCGCCCGACAGGAGGGAACCGCAGTCCTCGGGGGTGGCCGCTCCGTCCTCCGCCACCCCCAGCCACAGTTCCAGGTGTTGGAGCCCGGGCAGCGAGACGCCGACGATGCTCTCCACCACCTCGGGGCCGATCCCGCTGCTCTGGACGGTGAGCCTCCGCAGCGACCGGTGCCGCCCGACACCGAACCGGAGGCCGCCGCTCCCGCGCACGGTGAACTCGGTGAGCCTCGGGTAGGCGGCCAGCAGGGGACCCAGATCGCCGTGCCGGATCCAGGAGGCCTCGCACTCCTCCCGGAGGATCTCCCCGAAGAAGAGCGCGCGCAGGCCGGTCAGGCGCGGAGCGAGCGCGATGAGCCGGTCGCGGAGCCCGTCCGACTCCGTCGACTCGAAAGGGGAGCCGAAGGGGAACTTCCCGACGATCAGGGCGGTGATCGCCCGGGTGTCCACCGTCTCGGTGAACCGGTCCAGGTAGGCGTCCAGCTCCTCGAACGGTTCCGTCCGCGCTCCGACGCCGGGCAGGGGGCTGGGCGGCTCCATGCGCAACCGCCACGCGAACGCCCCCGGATCGTCGATCGCGCGCGACAGTTCCCCGTCCGTGTCCGGCCCCCGGTCTTCACGGGGCCGGTTGCCGGAGGCGCCACGGTCGGTGAACTCGACGACGGGCGAACCCGCGAACCGGGTGAGGTGCTCGTCATTCGGCATGGGTGTACTTCCTGGTGGGGGAGGTGGTGGTCGGCTCCTGTGTACCAGTCCTCGACGGCACCGGACGACCACCCGCCCCAGGGCGCCGTCCCCTCGTCGGGCGAGGGTGAGGACCGCGGCCGGTAGGCGGAGGTCGCGACGACGGTTCCGCCCGGTGTCCGGTGCCCGACCGGCGCTGACCCGGGGCGGGGAGTTCGCGCGAACGCCGGACCGCGTCCGATCCCCGGCGCTAGCGTGGCGATCATGGTTGACACCACTCCCACGACACCGTTCCCCGAGTCGATCCCGCCCCGGCTGTGGGCCGCTCTGCGAGACCTCGACCTTCCCCGTGCGGTCCTGCGCGAGCTGCAGGACGAACCGGACGAGGCCGGACCGATCCTCCTGGAGGCCGCCGACCGGATGGAGCGCGCCGGACGGTCGGACCAGGGCCGGGCCCTGCTCGAAGCACTCCGGGAGCATCCGCCGGTCCCCGAGGACACCCAGTACGCCTCGATCGAGATCATGCGGCGGCTGCGCGCCAGCGGCGAGGCCGACGCGGTGCGGGAGGTGGAGGGGATGCTCAAGGAACTCCTGCGTCCCGGCCGCCTGGAACAGGGTCCCGCCGACCTCCTCGCCGAGGACCTGCAGGAGGCGGGAGACCTGGAACGGGCGCTGCGCTGCGCCAACATCGCCTCCCGCGACCTGCTGGCCGAACCGGCCGACGACCTCGTCGACGCCGACGCCGCCACGATGCGCCCGCTCGTCATCCGCGCCCGTGTACGCGGTGAGATGGGGCTGCCTATGGACGGCCACGACGAGGCGGGGCTGACGGTGGCCATACGCCTGCTCCGGGAGAACACGGGCCCGGACTGGGACGAGGACCTCGACGCGTGGGACGGGGGCATGCCCGGCCCGGACGACGAGCCCGTCCCGCCGCACGGACTCCTCCGGGGGATCCAGGTCCTCGTCTCGCGGGACGACTTCGCCGAGGCGCGGTCGCGGGGCCTGCTCACCGGTGACGCCGCCGACGAGGGGCCGGACGCCTACTTCCGGGCGGCCGAACAGGTCCTGCGGGACTCGTCCGGGGAACGCCCCGCGGTGTCGTTCCACACGGCCTTGTTCGGCGCCGAGGAGATGGCGTCCTTCGCCCAGGCCGAGGGCCTGGACCCCGCCGACGCCGACACCCACCGGGCCTGGGCGGACGCCCGGATCCCCGACGGCTCACCACGCCTGCTGCCCTGGCCTCCGGGACGCAACCAGCCGTGCTGGTGCGGTTCGGGCCGCAAGTACAAGAAGTGCTGCGGCTCCGCGGCCCACCGCTGAGCGGTCCGCCTCCCGTGGTGATCCGGTGCCGTCACCGCCCGAGCCCCACCCGGTCGAGTTCGGCCATGAACCGCCGCTTGCGACGGTGCTCGGTCCGCAGTCCCTCGACGAACTCCCGGCCCTCCGCCGAACGCCCCAGCCGCTCGTAGAGCCGGTATACCTTCCGGGCGAGCTCGGCCGCCTCCGGATACAGCGCAGTTTGGGTCAGCGCCACCTTCGCGGAGATCCGCGGCAGGTACACCTCCAGGGCGTCCGCCGGGTGCGAGGCCTCCCGCAGGGCGGCGAGCCGCAGCCAC
>NZ_ANBC01000112.1:0-17807 GCF_000341125.1 Nocardiopsis lucentensis DSM 44048
GTGCTCCGGGGTGTCCGCGCGCAGGCTCTGATAGGTCCGCACCTGCGGAGAACGCTCGAACACCTCCCACCGCAACCGCTGGACCTCCTCGTCGCGTCCGGCGTCCCGGTAGGCGTCGATCGCGTAGTCGACGAGCCGTTCGTCCAGTCGACCCGTGTCCTCCGCCAGCCCCCTGAGCGCCCACTCCAGGGCCTCGTCCCGGCGGCCCGCCTCGTCCAGGGCCCGCACGATCCCGGAGTAGTGCACGTGTCCCGGGTCCGCGGCGTACGTCCGCACCAACAGGTCGGTGTCGCCCGCGACCCGGGCGAACTCGGTCATGAGGAACCGTGCGGTCCAGTCGCCCTCCGGCCGTTGTGACCGGATCCGGGCCAGCTCCTGCCCGTAGTGCCGGAGACCGTCCTCGCCGAGTGCGTCCGCGTACGTCTCCACCAGCAGCTCCGGAACGCCGCTGGCCCCGTTGAGCTGCCGGTCCAGCAGCCAGTCCGCGAGCCGCTCGCGATCGACGCCCGCCTCCGCGCAGGCTCCGACGTGGATCTCCACGAACCGGTGCGCGGCCTCGCCCACGCCACCGTCGGAGTCGTCGACCATGCCGCCGTGTTCGTCCAAAAGTTCGATCGCGCGGCGACCCAGCTCCTCCGCCTCCGCCGCCATCCCCCGTTCGAGGAGGTTCGCCAGCTCGTCGGCCACCCCGTGGACCGCGTCCGCGTAACCCCGTGCCTCGCCGTAGTCCACGAGGTCGACGGTCCGCAGCGCGCTGTCGACCATGACCCGTAGGGAGGCGGTGTCGACCTCGTCCCCGGAGGAGGCCGCGCGCATCTCCAGGCGGCGGCGCAGCCCGGGTGAGGCGGCAGCGGCCTCCAGCACCAGGTCGACGAGCTCACCGTGGCCGAGCGACTCCAGATACGCGCGGGTGTCCGGGGCGGAGGGGACCTCCACCCCGTGTTCGAGGTTGTACAGGTGGACCAGGCCCAGTGCCACGCAGTGCTTGCAGAAGTTGCCCTCCTCCGCCCAGGGGCAGTCGCAGTCCCAGACGAGACCTCTCCGGCCCGGGGTGAGCTCCACCCGGTAGGAGTGGGTCCCGGTGACGGTGGCGCGCACCGTGTTCCCGTCGACGGTCAGGCCCGTGACCTGGGAGACGTAGTCGACGCCGCGTGCGTAGGACTTCCGACCGGCGAGTTCGAGGAGGTCCTCTCTGGAGAAAGTGCGCATGCGGCCATTCAACACGTCGTCACCGTGTGGGCGGTGCGTGGACGGTGCCGTTCTCAAGGTGGGTCCGGAGGAAGCGGTCGTCAGCCGACGGTTCACGACTGCTCGGTGACGGGTGTGACGAGTGAGGCGTGGATCAGACGTACCCGCTCGCGGTCCTCACCGGTCCGGATCTGGTAGACGACCGTTACCCGGGAACGACCCTTCTTCGTGATGACGCCGGTGTACCGGTGGCGCTTGTACGGAAAGCTCACCCGCTGCCCCACACGCAGATCGGCGACGGCTTCCCGGGACGCTGCGACCATGATGCGGTGCCGCTCCCGTTCGGCTTTCCTCTCCCGCTCCCAGGCCTCCCACGCCGCCTCAGCCATGGCGTCGGCCTCGGTCCTCCGGGCGATCTGGCGCTGACACTCCTCAGCCAACCAGGGAAAGCGCGTGGCGATCGCCTCGCACGCCGCACGGTGGCGCGGGCCGCTCTGGTCCAGGTCGTAGTCAGTGCACTCGTGGCGCAGGTAGTTGACGACGAGGCGCTCGGTGGGAACGCCATCGCCGCACGACCCTCTCTCCAGATCCAATGCCAGGGCGTGTTCGCGTGCCGACCGCTCGAGTCGGCACCGGGTGGTGTCAGAGGGGAAGAACGTGGTGATCACGGCGGCTCACAAAGGAGTGGGGAACGGCTTCCCCACCTATGGTGCGGGAATCACTCCTTGCTCGCTCCGCCCCTGTGGGCAAACGGAAAGTCGCAGTTCAGAGGCGATGAATTCGAGCCTCGCTAGAGTCTCGGAGGCGAGTCCGGACCGCTGTTCACACCTTGGTCAGAGCGGTCAGGAACTCCTGGGTCTCCGGGTCGGTCGAGAACAGGACGGTTCCCTGCATACCGCGCGTCAGCAGCACCTTGTAGGTGTTGCGGATCAGGGCCTCGGCCTCCTCGTCCGAGGTCTTCCTCCCCAGCGCGGGGTCGCGGTTGGCCTTCCGGTCGATGACCAACTGTCCGTCGCGGAACACCAGGTCAGGCCCGAGGATTACGCCCGACCAGTCGTACTCGAACCCCTGGGCGGTGTACACGCACCCGACCTGGTCGAAACCGCCCTCCTCCGTCGCCCACAGGGCGCTCGGCGGCACCCCGGGAAGCCAGCGGTCCAGACGGCTGTTCCACGGGCGCTCCCAGCCGCCGATGCGCACGTCGTTCTCCAGGGGGCGGTCCTTCTCGGCCTTGCTCCACGGCCAGCAGTATCCGGCACTGAGCCGTGCGGTGTATCCCTGTTCCAGGAAGGGCCGCAGTGCGGCGTCCATCTCGGCGGGGGAGTCGGCCGTGTGCAGGACGAAGCCGTCGTCTCCCGTCCAGGGGAGCGGTCCGCCCGGCGCCAGTCCCAGCAGGCGTTGGACCCACTGCTCGTACAGGGCGCTGCCCCCGCAGCGGAACTGGCCGGACAGGTCGATGTGGTGGACCTCGAGTCCTTTGGCCTCGGCGTGCTGGCGGATGGTCTCCACGGTGCCCATCTCACCGGGCCGCACGACCTGGTGTTCGTCGAGGAGGAAGACGGGGACCCGTGCCGCGGACAGGAGTTCGTCCACTTGGGGGCGGCCGGTCCGCAGCGCCGCCTTCGTGTAGCGGTTGGCCGAGGTCTCCCGGATCCGGTGCGACTCATCGCAGATCAGGACCTCGAACTGGTTCGGGGCGGTCTCCATGAAGCTGTTGAAGTACGTGAACAGCTTCTGCACCCGGGGGCTGCGCCTGCCCGCGACCTTGCGCATGGTCGTGGTGAAGGCCCGCGAGCCCGTCGCATGCAGGGTGCTGACGCCGTCACGGGAGAGTTCCCCCAGCAGGGACAGCGCGATGACGCTCTTGCCGCTCCCCGGCCCGCCGCTGATGATCACGGCGGGCTTTCGGTCGCTCTCGTGGGCGCGTTCCACGGCGTGCAGGACGGCGCGGAAGGCGGTGTGCTGTTCGTCCAACAGGGTGAACTGGGTGCGCTCCTTGACTTCGGCCGCAGCCACCTTCATCAGCTGCTGGCTGGGGCGGACCTTTCCGCGTAGGAGGCGGTCGGCCGCCTCGGCGCCGGACATCGGGGTGAGTCTGCTCCTGAGGAAGTCCAGGAAAGCGCCGCGGCCCTGGGCGGTGAAGAGCTGCCCGTGGTCGTCCGCTGACAGGTCGAAGAGGTCGCGCACGGCCGGGTCATAGGCGTTGTGGAGGTAGGCCACGCCCCGGAGTTGCTTGTCAGGGTTGGTGATCGAGGAGACGAAGTCGCCGATGTAGGAGCAGTAGTCGCGTACCTGGAGGACGGGGTGCAGTCTCGGCCCGCCGGGCTGGTGGGGAACCAGGACCATGGTCGGGTCCTCCTCCCACGACTCGGCCTCGCTCCACTGCTTGAGTTCGACGACCACGTAGCTGTGGTCGTCCGTCTCGGGGTGGTGGCCCGCGAGCACCACGTCCACACGCTTGTCGGACAGCGGCAGGCGGTACTCGACCAGCATCTCGACGTCGCCCAGCCCGGCGTCGACCAGATCAGTGGCCAGCGCGGGCAGGCTCCTGTTCCAGGAGCGGATCTCGGAGAGGTTGGGGGACCGTCCGGTCGCGTACCGCAGGTGTTCGGCGAGGAGTTCGCCGAGCCTTTCCTCCATGGGGGAGAAGGAGGACAGGGACGCGGCGGATCGGCGAAAGGCCGTCAAGACACACTCCAGGGCAGCACGAAGGAGGAGGTCGTGCGGGTGGAGGCGTGTCCTTCGGGGGAGGGAAGCCTGTCGGGCCGCAGGTCGTATCTGCTCAGGCTAACGACATCACTGCCGAGGGGAACGGCACTCCACGAGACACGAGGGGGACATGACTCCGATTGGTGCGGAGTCCTCAATGTCATAGACAACTCGTACCATATGCGCACTTGCTGACATTTTTCAGTGATGCCAGGAAAGAAGCGTTCTGGCGCTGACAGGCGGCACGTTCGAAGGAGGACCGTGACCACGGTTTTCGTGTACGTCGGTGACAAGGGGCGGGAGAACCTCAACACCGGCATCCAGGAGTCGGTGTGGGGCTGGAAGTCCAAGACCGCGGAGGGCAAGTCCCACCTGCCGGTGCTCCAGTCACTGCGAGAGGGTGACTACCTCGTCCTCGGTTTCCTGGGTCTGGGCAGGATCAACGTGGAGGAGGCGCGGGACCGGACGGTGTCCGAGTTGTTCGTCACCCGCCTGACGGGCGAGCTGTACCAGGACCACACCCAGGTCTGGAATGACGACGTCTACCCGTACCGCGTGCCCCTGGACGTACTGGGCGTGTGGGAGCAGGTCGGCAGGGACGACGTCGGCGAGGAGGCGTGGGAGGCACTGCGCCGCTCGGCCAGCGCCAAGGGGGCCGCGCGACGTCCCGCGAACGAGAACTCCTTCATGGAGAAGCTCCTGGCGGGCGCCCTACGGCAGTGGGGAAAGGAACTGGTCGAGGCGGGAAAGCCCGCAGATATTTCTGGCGACTCCGAGGACCCCGCGGACGCTTCCGCCCTTGACCTGCCTCCGGTCACGGACCGCCCGGCCTACGTTCTCGCGCGCACGGAACAAAAAGCACTGCGTCGTCAGAAGCTCGCTGGCAGGAGCGAGGTCCACTGTGACCTGTGCCAGCTGCTGTTGCCCAAGAGGCTGGTGCACACCGCCCACATCAAGCGGCGCAGTGTGAGTTCCCACGAGGAACGGGGCGACCTCAACAACGTCATGTTCGCCTGCGTCCTCGGGTGCGACTCCCTCTTCGAGCACGGCTACGTCTACGTCGCCGATGACGGGTCGATCCAGTCGACGGCCGAGGCTCAATCCTTCCCGGACCTGTCCGGCGCTGTCCAACGGCTCGGAGAGCGTTGCTTGGCCTACAACGGTTCCAGCGCCCAGTACTTCGCCTGGCACAGGAAGAACATCGCCGAAGTGAAAGAGAGCTGATGCCGCAACCCACTCCCGCCCCTCTGCGGTTCGTGCACTCGGGCAGTGTCGGTGACACCCTCCGAGAGCTCGGAAGGCCCGACTTCATTGACCGCTGTCGTTCCCGCTACCTCTCCATGGGCTTCGGGGAACCAGGCGCGTCGGAGGTCGAGAGCTGGCGCAAGAGCTGGCCTCCTCTCCTGGACGCCCTGGCCCGAGCCGGCCTCCACGAACTGCGGATCTATCTGGAATTCGGCACTCCCGAAGGGCACAGTCGCTTCGACGCCCTGCTCATCGGAGAGCGCGGCCCCAAGGACCTGGTCGCCGTCGTGGTGGAACTCAAGCAGTGGACGGAGGCCGAAACCCTCACGCACGACCGTGTCCGTCTGCGACTGGACGGGAGCACCCGGACCCATCCAGTGGCCCAGGTCGCCGGATACACGTCATTCCTCCGGCTCTGGTTCGGATCCGACGAACTGGACCTGGACGTACGTGGCCTGGTCTTCCTCCACAACGCCGACGAAGAGCAGGCCGAGGTGTTCCGAGGTCTGTCCCGTGCCGACTACGGCTGTCCGGTGCTCAGCGGAACGCAGGTGTCGGAGGAGGCGAGCCCGGAAGGGCTCAGGGCTCTGTTCCGGCTCGACGACGCGCGCGGCGCCACTGAGCGGCTCGTCAAGTCCTTCGAAACCTCCTCGTGGCGGCCGAACAGGGAACTGCTTTCCATGGTCGCCGACGTGATCGAGCGCAATCCGTCGTTCGTTCTCATGGGTGACCAGCAGGACGCACTGCTCGAGATCAGGGCGAAGATCGACGAGGCGCGAGCCACCGGGCGCAGGAGCATCGTCCTGGTTCAGGGGCGTCCTGGGAGTGGAAAGACCGCCCTCGCGATGCGGCTGCTGGGAAGCTACACCAAGGAAGGGCGGAACTCCGCGAGGTACCTGACACCCTCGGGAACGCTCAACAGCAACCTCCGCGAGGCGACCAAGAACGTGAGGGGTTCACAGGACCTGTTCGGCCAGCCTCGTCACGTCGTCAGCGAAGCTGACCTGGTGATCATCGACGAGGCCCACCGCTTCCCCCGCACGGGGACTCCTTTCGACACCTATGTCGGCTACCACCTGAGGCGGGTACCGGTGGTCGTGGTCTTCCTCGACGAACGTCAGCGGATCCGTCCCAAGGAAGGCCTCCAGAAGTGGGAGGTGCACCGACTGGGTGAGCGGGAGCAGGAGCGAATCGAGGTGGTCTCCCACGAACTGCGCGGAAGCTTTCGCTGCAACGGATCACGGCGGTTCGTCACATGGGTCGACTCGCTCTTGTACGGGGAACCCCATCCCTGGCAGGGCATGGACTACGACGTGGACGTGGTCGACAACCCCTCGGAGATGGAGCGGTGGATGCGCGAGTGCCTGGAACAGGAGAGGAAGGCCCGGATCAGCGCTGGTTACTGCTGGAGTTGGTCGTCCCCGGCTCCGGGCCTCGACCTCCCAGGAGTGTCCATCGAATGGAAGGACCCGCACACGGGTCGGACCCACCACTGGGCACGGCCGTGGAACCTGCACGATCAGCGGGAACGCCCGAACGGGGAGGTCGAGTTCCCCAAGAGCCAGTTCTGGGCGACGCATCCCGGCGGTGTGGAACAGATCGGCTGCGTGTACACCGCTCAAGGACTCGAATACGACGACGCCGGGGTGATCCTCGGTCCGGACCTGGTCCGCAGGAACGGGCAGTGGGTGGCGGATCCCGGGGAGAGCCGTGACCCCCACATGCGGTCGGTCGGTCGTGAAGAGTACTTCGACCTGGCCAGGAACATCTACCGCGTCCTCATGACTCGGGGAATGGGCTCGTGCCGGTTGTACTCCACTGACAGGGAGACCCAGGAGTTCCTCACCTCCCTCGTCCATGGGGCGTGACATCGATGCCCGGTGAGGTCACCCTCGGACGCCGAACTCCTCGATGACGGAGGGCAGGTCCCACTCCCGCGCGTAGTCGCGGAACAGGTCCAGGAGTTCCCGTCGCCTCGCGGGATCGAACGAACCCGGGTCGCACACCAGGTCGGGGAACTCCTGGACCATGCGCCGCCACGACAACCCGTCGCGCATCGCGTGCCTGAGACGTGCGACCTGCCACCCCATGAGCGCGTGGTGCTCCCGCTTGTGTTTGGGGACCCCGCGCTGGGGGAGTCCGGTACCCCTGCCCGCGGCCGCCAGCGCCTGCCTGCGCAGGACGCACGAACTGCACCCTCCGCAGTGCGCGGGCCGCGAACCGGTGCCGCTGCCTACCTGTCCGTGGCCCACGTGGTGGGCGAATCCGGTGTCGCAGGACACCGACTCGAGTAGGGCCTGGTCGTAGCGAGGGGGAACTCGGGCGACCATCCGTGCCTTCGTCAACCCCATACAGCGGTTCACGATGGTGAACGCGTCCTCGTGGACCGCGCTCGCCAGAGTCTCCATGTACTGGAGCGTCCTGGGGTGCACCGCACGTGCGGACTGGGCTCCCACCTGTGCCTGGGACAGGGCCAGGTTCAACGCACCCGGCCCGTTCTCGTAGAGCCGCAGACACGTCCTGTCCCGGGCCAGCGCGGCGACGACCCCGGCGGTGAGGAACACGAGACCCCGTGTGCGGGCCGTGCTCTCCCTGGGGGTGGGCCGGACCCGCAGCACGAAGTGGTGCGCCTCCCGCAATCGGGCGTTGTGCCCGCGGACCCGGTCGAAGATCCTCCGCTGCAGCGCCGTCATCCTGTCATTGGTGCTGACGGAGACGGTACAGAAGGTGTCCGCTCCTTCCTCCAGATCGGCGATCAGCCCGCTGACGGAGTCGAGCCCACCGGAGAAGAGCGCGACCGCGTCCCCTTGGTCGAAGAGCCCTTCGTCCAGGGTCTCCTGGACGAAGGGCTCCGGCTGGGGACCGGCGACGAACTCCAGGCGCCACCGGTCTGCCGTGAGCCAGTCGAGGAGCCGGCTCACCAGGGGGGCGTGTTCGGACCACCAGACCGGATCGCTGACCGGGATCCTGGCGTGGATTTTCCGCGTCCACTCCTCACCCTGACGCCACAGCCGACCGTGCGGGCGCTTGAGCTGCCGGTCGACCGCGAAGCAGGCCGCGGCGATCCACCACAGGTCGGCGCGGCGGTCGCCGGGGGACAGGGAGGCGCGGACGTACCGGGGGATGGTCGCGGTCACGTCTCGGGAGAGATCGAGGGCCTGCGGATCCGGTTCGAGGTGGGAACTCAGGTGCACCGTCGGCGTCGTCGGGTCGGGCACGTGGACCTCCAGGAGGGATTATCGGAGGATGTCATCGATCAGACCGCGTAGCAGGGCGGTGCCGAAGGTGAGGTCGGCGAGCTCGAGGAAATCCAGGAATCCGTCGATGCCCAGGCCCTCCTCCTGCTGGAACGGGGCGAACCGGTCCACGGCGTAGCGGCGGATCACACCACGGGCGAACTCCTCCCCGACGAGGGCGGCCAGTTCGCCGCCGTCCATGCCCAACAGAGTGGTCGGGTCGTGTGCGGACAGCACCACGCTGATCGCCCGGTCGAGGAGGGCGTCCATTCCGGACGACCGGTAACCAGCGCACAGGTCGAGCGCGTTCGGCCCCTCGGTGAGTAGTCGGTTCGCCAGTTCCCTGACCCTCTCGCTGGCCGTGTCCAGGTCGGGTGGGCCGAGTTTCTCCACCGTGTCGCGGACGGTCCTTCTCACGCGTGAGTCGACGTCGAGGAACGGGAGGGGTGGCTGTCCACCATCCTCGGCCTCCTCACCTGCGGTGAGAGAGTGATTCCTGATCTTCGTGCACAATCGGTCGAGAGTGCGAATGCGGTCGAACGTGTGTCGGTCGTCGTCTGGCACCCTTCTGCCTTTCTGAAGCCGAACCTGGTTTCGAGAATGAACGAAAGAGTAAGAAAAGGCAAGATATGATCGCCATCTGGCTCATTTCGGTCAATATGCCTTGCGGTGTTATTTGCGTCGCCGTCGAGGGAAAGTAAGTTTGATGCTCCGAGTTCGATCCTGGTGGGGTTGCCTTGGGGTCTGTGTGAAGTCGGAGGTACGTCGGTCGCGTATGGATGATTCGGGTTTCCCGTATGGCGCCTCATTCACACCTTCTCTCCTTGTCCTGGAGCGGCCAGTGTTGAAGGACCAATGTCACTTGTCCGCCCAAAAGTAGGCGGCCGATGATCGTGGTTATGGCTTCCAAGAAGAACACCAGGCGCGGTGCCATGCGCTACTGGGGTGTGGCCGTCATTCTGTTCGCCTTGCTCGGATGGTTCCTGCCCGAGGTCGGGCCGATGTGGATCGCCGTCGCGGCGTCGCTCTCCGTCCTCTACGTCTTTTTCCAGATGCCCTTGCCGTGTGGAGCCTGGAACCGCGACAAGACCCGTTGCCGAAACAACGCCTCCGGCTTCCTCCCGGGGTGCCACATCGAGCAGCACCGCTGGCAGTCGGCGAAACTGATGGTGACGTCGGGCGGCTGGGGAGAACTTCGAGAGAAGACTCTGGCCAGTTGGAAGAGGACGGTTCCCGCACTCGCCGCAGCGGCCACGATCATCTCCGGGATCATGGCGTTGGTCCAGTTCGGTTTCTCCGTGGTGACCGCCTGAGCGCTGACACGAGGCCCGCAGGTCGGTGGAGTTCGGGTGAGGGGCGAACGCACGAATGTCCCGAGCACACTGTAGGTTCGCGTGGCCACGATCCATCAGGGTATTGCGGGAAGGTCGGAAAGGTCGTGGAAAAATAGATATGGGACAAGATGACCGACATGGTGAAGCGCACGCATGAGTCCATGGGCGCTGAGGCGGGCGGCGTCCTCGTGCCCAGTGTTTATCCGTTTCAGGATGACCGGTTGCAGGGCTTCTCCCAATTGTTCCCCGTCTACCAGGGGAAGGGAGCAGCAAGGGGAATTGCCGAGTTGTCATTTCTTTCCGCGGCCGGAATGGCCGACGAGGTGAGGTCGCTCGGGTACACGGTTACTCTGGTCGCCTGAGCTGGCGGCCCTCAGACCTTGAGGAAACGCAGTGTGGGGCGGCCACCGCTGGTCCGGCCGTCCCACGGGAGAACTCGGAGAACCGGAGTCGACTCGCTCAAGGGGACATTGGAACGCCCGTGCGGGTGGCCGTTTCCGGCCACCCGGCGGCACTGACTTCCGCTCGTGAGAACCGTTAGTGTCACTGCCCGGTCACCCATCCCCTACCTGAAGCAAGGAGCACGGTGCCTGCCGAACGGATCTGGCTTGACGTCCCGTACGCGGAGAAGGACCTGGCGAAGGCGGAGGGGGCGCGGTGGGATCCGCGGGTGCGCCGCTGGTACGCGCCCCGGCCGGGGATCGCGGGACTGGAGCGCTGGTCGGCCCGGCCCGACATCCCCGACCTGCTCCCCGGGGAGGACCGCTCGCTCGGTTCGGGGCTGTTCGTCGATCTGGTGCCCAGCACCTGCTGGTTCACGAACGTGCGCTCGTGCGTGTCGCAGCGGGACTGGGAGCGGCTGCGCCGCATGGTCGTGGACCGTGCGGGGCAGGTGTGCGAGATCTGCGGGGCCGCCGCCGACCGCGAGGCGCGGCGGTGGTTGGAGGTGCACGAGCGGTGGACCTTCGACGAACGCTGCGGGACGCAGACCCTGCGGCGGTTGATCTGCGTCTGCACGCCCTGCCACACCGTCACCCACTTCGGCCTCGCCCAGGTGAAGGGGATCGCCGCCGAGGCGATGGCCCATCTGATCGCGGTGACCGGAGCCTCGCCCGGAGCGGCCCAGCGCCACGTCCGCGAGGCGTTCGCACTGTGGGAACGCCGTTCGCGAGCGGTGTGGGAGCTGGACCTGAGCATGCTGACGGGAGTGGGGATCACCGTCCAGCCTCCGCCCGACGCGCTGCGCCGGGCGGAGGAGGCCCGGGCCGAACTCCAGCGCCAACGGTCGTCGTGGTGACGGAGGTCGGGGGCTCGGTGGGTCTGTCGGTTCCCTCCGCTAGCGTGGCCCGGCACGCGACGCCCCGCGCTGGCGAAGGAGAGGAACCACCCCCATGCCCCGAGCCCACCTTCGGGTCGAGAGCCCGCTTGGCGCCACCGGCCCTGTTCTCGAACTGCCCGACCTTCCCGACCGGATCACCGCCCGTGAGCTGGTCCGGACGCACGTGCGGGAGGAGGTCGCCCGATACAACCTCGACGGGTCCCTTCCCTTCCAGGGCCTAGTGGCCCCCACCGCCGTCGAACGCGAGCTCAACACCGCGGCCCGGCGGACCGAACGGCCGGCCGTGGACTGGGAGGAACAGGCCGACCTGGCCGAGCGGGCCTTCGAGAAGCAGCGGTTCGTGCTCATCGTCGGCGACCGCCAGGTGGAGTCCCTGGCCGAGAGCGTCGACCTGACCGGCGAACCCGAGATCGTGTTCGTCAAGCTCATCCCGCTGGCGGGTGGCTGACCATGACCGAGAGCACCACTGCGGCTGCGACCCCGCCCTTCGCCTCGATCACCCCCTCACCCGCGGCGCTGGAGTGGGCGAAGCGGACCGCCGAGGAGTTCGCCCTGGGCATCGACGCCAGAGGAAGGACTTCCTGGCGGAGCACGCTGCCCGAGCAGGTCGAGGAGGTCCTGGGCCGGCTGTACGCCCCCGGTCTGCCGGAGCTGATCGAGGAGTGCGACCGGGTCGTGCAGGCCCACGTGTCCGACTGGGTGACCAACAGCCCTGATCAGGGTTTCGAGAGGAAGGATTCCATCACCACGCTCAGACCGGGCACCCCGCTGCGCGAGGTGATCGACCGGTGCGACGCGGCACTGAGGGTGCGCCTGGCGTTCTGGTCCATGCTGAACGACTGCCACCGCCGACACACCGAGGTCGATGAGCGACACCTCCAGAACGTCTACTTCTCCGCCACCCACCAACGCACCGCGTCCACCCTGTCCCGCATGGCGCTGCCCTGGGACAGCGCCCTGCTCTCCCTGCTCCTGTACGCGGAGGCGCACGGCGTCACCCACCAACACGCCCCCATCGATGTCTGCGAGCGGGTGGAGGACGACGTCCTGGCCCCCTGCACGGAACAGTTGGAGGAGTACCGGGCCCGTTGCCAGGAGCGCGGGGATCGCCTATTCGGTTTCAAAGCCGACCATCTTCATCCCCACGGGCGTGCACTGCTGCTCCTCCTCCGGCTGGGCTCCCCCTTGGCGGTTGACCACGTCCTACTGGAAGGGGACCAGTTCGGCGATCTGCTGCGCGAGCGTGAGCCCTCGCTGGTCACTCATCCCGGCCTGGCGGAGCTGTTCGTCCACTTCCTGGTTTCGCCCAGTGCTCGGCCCACCCGTGAGTGGTGTGAAGGGCTTCGACGCAGATTGGCCGCGCTTCCCGACGCGCAGGACGTGCTGCGGCGCCTGGTCGAGGTGGTGCCGCGTACGCCGCCGGACCCGGGCGTCACCTACTTCATGTTCCACGTGCACAACATCGTCAACGGCCTGGCGTGGGCGGTGGAGGAGCTTGCCTCGGAGGACGACACCTGGCCGCTGCCCCTGCTGGAACGTCTCGCGGTGTTCACCGGGACCGGGCCGGGCGGCTCCAAGCAGCTGCGGTCCGAACGCACGGCCCTGGCCTGCGTCCGTGTCCTGGCCGCGCGCGGCACCGACGAGGCGGTCGCCGTCCTCGCCCGGATCCGCGCGCGGGTCAAGAAGAAGACCCTGCTGAAGGCGATCGACAAGGCCCTGGGCGAGATCGCCGACCGGCTGGGCATCACCGGGGAGGAACTGCTGGAACGCACCGTCCCCGACTTCGGATTGGACCGGTACGGGGTTCGGACCGACCTGCTGGGCGAGCACCCGGTCACCGTGGCCCTGGGCGCGGACGGTACCGCCGCGCTGGGTTTCGTCTCCGCGAAGGGGCGTCCCGTCGCCAGCCCACCCGCGTCCCTGCGGAAGTCGCATCCCGACGAGGCCAAGGCGCTGCGGGCCGAGCTCAAGGAACTGCGTCAGGCGGTGGCGGCCGAACGGGTTCGTCTGGAGGGGTTTCTGGCTCAGGGCCGGGTGTGGGACGCCGTGTCCTGGGTCCGCCACTATCTCGACCACCCGGTCACCGGGGCGCTCGCCCGACGGCTGCTGTGGGAGGTGAGCGAGGACGCCGGTCGGACCTGGGTGTGCGGGCTGCCCGAGGTCGACGGCGACCACTGGCGCCTCCTCGACCCCGACGGGGCCGTGGTCGCGCACACCGCGACCCTGGACGACGGCGCCCGGGTGCGGCTGTGGCACCCAGTGCGGAGCCAACCGGAGACGGTGCACCGGTGGCGGGGACATCTGACCGACCGGGAGATCGCCCAGCCCGTCAAACAGGCGTACCGGGAGATCTACCTGCTCACACCGGCGGAGGAGGCCACCCGGGTCTACTCCAACCGCTACGCCGCCCACATCCTCAGGTACGGGCAGGCCAGGGTCCTGTTGAACGAGCGCGGGTGGAGCGTCCACCAGTTGGGCGGCTGGCACGGCGGCGAGGACGGCCCCGCCGAGTGCGTCTACACCGACCGGGAGAGCGGGACCTCCTGGCGCGTCACCCTCGACATCGCCCTGGCCGACAAGGACGAGATCGATCCCGTCCTGCACTGCGGCACCGACCAGGTCCGCTTCCACCGTGCGGGCGAGAGAGAGCCCGCCCCGCTGGCCGAGGTGCCGACACTGGTGCTGTCCGAGGCGATGCGCGACGTGGATCTGGCGGTGGGGGTGTCATCGATCGCGGCCGATCCCCAGTGGGTCGACCGGGGGGAGGGCGCCCACCTGCGCTACTGGCGTGAGACGGCCTTCGGTGAACTCACCGAGAACGCGGTCGTGCGGCGCGAGGCACTGGAGCGGCTGCTGCCGAGGCTGAGCGCGGCCGACCGGTTGGAGATCGACGGCCGCTTCCTGCGGGTGCGCGGAGACCTGCGTTCCTACCGGATCCACCTGGGCAGCGCCAACATCCTGATGGAGCCGGACGACTCCTACCTCTGCGTGGTGCCTTCGAGCAAGGAGAAGGGGCCGGGGGTGTTCCTGCCCTTCGAGCAGGACGGCGGTCGCCTGGCGCTGATCCTGTCCAAGGCTCTGATGCTGGCCAAGGACAGCGCCATCGAGGACGCGAGCATCACCAGGCAGATCCGCCGCGGACTGGACGGGTAGGGGAGCGTCGGCGGGCCGTGTGCGTCTGGACGACACTCAGCGGACCCCGGCCGTGGAAGCGGCCGGGGTCCAGGTCGCGGCGAGACCTCTGTCGTCGAATTCCGACGGGATGCTGTCGTCGGGACCTGACGGGAAGGCGGGCCGTACCACCGTCCAACCGCATATCGGAGTGACCGCAGGGTGTTCCGCTTCGATGGTCGCCCTCGGTGTGCCCGGCGACGACCGCGCGTGCGCGTTCGTGTCCGCTTCCGGTCACCGAACACGGTTGGGACACGCGGCCTCAGGTCATGTGTCGAACAGGGACATCTGCTCACCTTGGGGGAGTCGGCGGGTGACGGCGGGGACGAAACGCCTTTCGAGGGGCGGAACCAACCCCTTCAGGTACGCCTGGGTCCGCGGGTCCGTCGCGTAGAGGACCGCACCCACCATGGCTCGGGTCAGCAACACCTTGTAGCTGTTCCGGATGTACGGCGAGGCCTGTTCCTCGGTGAGCGAGGAGCGGGGAACCCCGCGGTCCTTGTTGGCTCGGTTGTCGGTGGTCAGGTGACCGTCGAGGAACTTCACGTCCGGACCGATGATGACGCCGGCCCAGTCATACTCGAATCCCTGGGCCGTGTAGATACAGCCCACCTGATCGATGCCCCGGGATCGGTGGCCCACAGAGCACGCGGAGGGGATCCCTGGACGTACTTGTCGGATGAGTTGTTCCACGGCATGGACCAGTCCTCGATCCGCACATCCGGCACCAACCCGCCGTCCTCGGTCGGTTTGCTCCACGGCCAGCAGAAGCCCGCTGTGATGCGTGCCGAGGCGTGCTCGTCGTTGAGCCGGCGCAGCTCTCGCTCCAGTTCGGAGGGGGAGTCCGCCAACCGGAGGGTGAAGGCACCGTCGTCCTCCCAGGCGAAGGGCGGTTCCTCCGACAGGCCGAGGAACCCGCGTACCCACTCGTCGTAGGCATCGCTCCCGCCACAGCGGAACAACCCCTTCAGCTCCACGTGGCGGACCTCGAGCCCGCGTTGTTCGGCGTATTTCGTGATCTCCGCGAGTGATCCGAGTTCGTTCTTGCGCACCACCTGGTTCTCGTCCAACAGGAACACGGGAACGCGCGCCGCGTCCACCAGTTCCTCGATCTGCGGCCTGCCGGAGCGCAGGCTCTTGCGCGTTCGTCAGGTGTCGGAGCGTTCCCGGATCCGGTGGGCCTCGTCGCAGATCAGCACGTCCAGGTCGTTGCGCCGTGCGTCCCCGAACCCTGAGAAGTACCCGAACAGGTCCCGGAACGACACGTTCTCCCTGCCGCCGCAGACCGTCTTCTTGATGTTCTCGGTGAAGGCGTACGACCCTGTCGCGTGTCGGACTCCGTAACCCAGCCGGGTGAACTCCCCCAGCAGCTCCAACGCGATGACGCTCTTGCCGCTCCCTGGGCCGCCGGTGACGACGACGATGCGCTTGTGGTCGTCCTGCCGGGACTCCTCCACGGTTCGCAGCGCCAGCTGGAAGGCCTCCTGTTGCTCGGCGAGCAGACGGAACTGGCGTCTTCGCGCGATCTGGGTGGCGTTCAGTGCCGTCGCCGCCCGGCCCGGGCGGACCCGGGAGTTCAGCAGACGATCGGCGCTGACCGAACCAGGGTCGGGCGTCAGCCGGCTGCGCAGGAATCGGAGGAAGGCGTCACGTTCGCTCTGGCTGAAGACCAGCCCGTGTGTGGGGTGGGAGCCTCCGTACAGGTCGTCGACATGCACGCGGGAGGCGTTGTGGAGGTAGACCACGCCACGCAGGCAGCCCGGTGAGCGCTCTATCGCGCTCACCTGCTCGAGGAGTTGGCGGCAGTACTCGCGCACCTGATGAACTGGGTGCTTTCTTTTCCGTCCGGGCACGCCGGTGACGTCCACGTTGATCGGATCATCAACGATCGCGCTGACCTCGGTCCACTGCTTGAGTTCCACCACGACGAAGCTGTCACCACCCGAGCCGGGCATGACCCCGCACAGGATGACGTCGACACGACGGTTGTTGCCGGGGAGCTTGCACTCGACGAGGACCTCGACATCGCCGAGACCAGTCTTGACCAGATCGTTCGCCAACGCCGGGAGACTGTTCTCCCATGACAGGATCTCGGACTCCCGAGGCGCCCGGCGTATCTGGAAGGTCACCGCTGCACACACCTTCTCAGCCAGTCGCTTCGGAGGCACGGCCTGCATCTCTTTGGCCGACATGCGAACGGCGAACAAGAGGGCTCCCTCGGGAGAGGTTCTGGAGCGGAACGTACAGCCGCTAAACGGTCAAATGACACATTAGCGATCGAGTGCGACAGTCAGTCTTGCTCGCTTCGATCAGATCGACACTTTCCGTAACCGATGCGGTACTCGTTTCCCAGATGCCATCGGTCCCGCCCGGAACCCCGGGACCAACGGCACCCGCCTCCGTCGTGCTCCACCCCTATGCTTGATGGGCGGTCGAGCGGGCACGGAGCGGAAAGGCGGAGCCGGATGGCGAACCGATGGTGGGGAAAACCCTCGGAGTTCCCCTGGGAGCAGTCCGCCCTCGAGCACGTCCGCGCGCACTTCCCCGACCGGGAGCCCTACCGGGCCTGGGCCGGGTTCACCTTCACCGCCCGCAACCAGCGCATCCGCGAGTGCGACCTGTTCGCCGTCACCCCCCGAGGGGTCTTCCTCGTCGAGATCAAGAGCCACCAGGGCCGGGCCGCCAACCACGGCAGCGAGTGGATCTTCACCAACGGGCACCGCAGGACCATCACCAACCCGCTGCACCTGACCGACCTCAAGGCCAAGGAGCTCAAGAGCCGCCTGCAGTGGGCGGTCGACAAGCTCGGCCTGCGCGGTGTGAAGGTCCCCTTCATCGAGGCGGGGGTGTTCCTCTCCGACGAGGGGTTGCGCTGCGACTTCGACGAGGTGCAGAAGGCCAAGGTCTACGGCCGTGAGGGGCTGGAGCACCAGACCGGCCTGCCGGGCATCTGGAGCGGACTCCTGGGCGCCCCCCAGCGCCAGGTCGACCCCGGCTTCCTCAGGAACGTCTCCCGCCTCATGGAGACGATCGGGGTCATGCCCATGGACCGGGCGCTGACCCTGGGGGAGTACACCCTGGAGAAGCGCTCCTTCGACAGCGGGCCCACCTGGACCGACTACAAGGCCAGGCACCAGCGGTTGGGCGGCATCAGCCGGGTGCGCCTCTACCACTACGGCGAGACCAACGGCGAGGACGAACGCCGGTCGGTCGAGCGCGCCGCCAAACGCGAGTACATGTCCCTGGAGGGCATCTCGCACGAGGGCATCGTCAAGGCCGAGTACTTCGGCCTCATCGAGGAGTCGAGCAAGGACCTCGGACCCGCGGTCGTCTTCCGCCACCACTCCTCCTGGCAGCGCCTGGACCACTTCATGGCCGAGCACGGGGACGACCTCGACGTCGACACGCGGATGGAGATGGTCCGCCAGCTCGCCGAGGCGGTCAACCACGCCCACCGCAACCGCCTCTACCACCGAGCCCTGGCCGCCCGCAGCGTGTGGGTGGAGATGGACGGCGCCTACCCGCGCCTGTACATCGCCGACTGGCAGGTCGCCTCCCGGGAGAGTCTGCGGCTGCGCAGCGGCG
>NZ_ANBC01000112.1:17812-61857 GCF_000341125.1 Nocardiopsis lucentensis DSM 44048
CTGGAGGAGGTGCTGGGCGGGCGGGCGTTCGCCGCGCACGTCGAGAAGGCCGCCGAGGCCTACCTCGCCCCGGAGTTCCCCGACTACACGGGCCGCGCCGCCCCCCAGGACCTCTTCGGACTCGGGGCACTCACCTACCTGATCTTCACCGGCCGCCCCCCGGGCCGGAACCGCAGCGAGCTGAGCCAGCAGATCCAGGAGCACGGCTGCCTGACCCCGGCCGCGATCAGCGACGACGTCGTGCCCCAACTCGACACGCTCGTCCGCGAGTCCACCCGGCGCTCCCCCAACGACCGGTTGGCCAACGTGCAGACCTTCCTGCGCATGCTCGACCAGGTCGAGGAGTACCTCACCCTTCCCGAGACCATCACCGACCCCCTCGACGCCCGCCGCGGGGACGAGGTCGTGCAGGGCTGGAGGGTCCGCGAGGTCCTGGGCAAGGGGGCGACCGCCCGCGCCCTGCTCATGGGGCGCGACGGCCATCCCGAGGAGGTCGTCTACAAGGTCGCCCTCAACCAGGAGTCCGCCGCCAAGGCCCTGCGCACCGAGGCCGAGACCCTGCGCACCGTCGCCGGGAGCACCAGGATCGTGGCGCTGGCCGCCACGGGCGACGAGAGCGCGTCCGGCGTCCTGGAGATCGGTGAGCGCACCATCCTGCCGCTGGAGCGCGCGGGGGAGAGCACCCTCGCCGACTACCTGTCCCGCCAGGGAGCCCTGGGCCCCGGCGAGCTGCTGGGCTTCGGACGGCACCTGTTCGACGCGGTCGAGCACCTGGAGGAGCACGAGGTCTTCCACCGCGACATCAAACCCGCCAACCTCGGAGTCCGGGAGACCCGCAAGCAGGGCAGGGCCCTGGTGCTGTTCGACTTCTCCCTGTCCCAGGCGTCCGTGGAGAGCGTCACCGCCGGCACCCGCGGCTACCTCGACCCCTTCCTGGGGCAGGGCCGCCCCTACGACGACGCGGCCGAGCGCTACGCGGTGGCCGTGACCCTGCACGAGATGGCCACCGGAGAGCTCCCGGTCTGGGACGACGACGGCGTGGGCCCGGAGTTCCTCGGCGACGACGTCGTGGTCCCCCGCCTGGCCGAGGAGGCCCTGCCCAAGCAGAGCCGCACCGCACTGGTGGCGTTCTTCCACCGGGCCCTGCACCGGGACCACCGTCAGCGCTTCGGCGCGCTGGCCGACATGCGTGACGCCTGGGAGTCCGCCTTCCACTCCGGCTCGGTCACCGACCAGGTCGAGGAGGACGAGGAGACCCGGCGGCGCAACGCCGAGGCCGCCACGCTGGACACCCCCCTGAACCTGGCCGGGCTCACCCCGCTGGCCCTGGACGCGGCCCAGCGGCTCCTGCGCTGCGACAAGGTCGGCGACCTGCTCAGCAAACCGGTCCGGGAGATCACGCACATGCGCGGTGTCCCCCTGGCCGTGCGCAACGAACTGCGCAAGGAGTCCTCCGAATGGCGCAGGCGCCTGGACGTGGCCGAGTACGCGGTCGCGACCCGGGCCAAGCTGCCGACCGGCGCGGGGGAGGACGTCAAGCGCAACGCCGTCCTGGACCAGGTGATCCGCCAGTTCCTCCCGACCACCACCGACGCCAACCGGCAGTGGGTGCGGGTGGTGCGTGAGCTGGTCGGCATCCCGGAGGGGCGGAAGGGCCGCAAGCACTGGTGGCCGACCCGGCGCGAGGTCGCCCGCTCCCTGGGGATCCCCCGCTCCCTGGTGGACGAGAGCCTGCGACAGGCGTGCGCCCACTGGGGAAAGAACGCCTCCCTGCTGGGCTCGGTCCGCGATGACGTCGTGGACATCCTGTCCCGCAACAGCCGGGTGCGCGAGGTCGGACAGATCGCCGCCGAACTGCTGACCCTGCGCGGCTCGACCCTGGAGGGCGACGAACGCTCGGTCTACGCCCTGGCCGCCGTGCGCGTGGTCGCCGAGTACGAGGAACAGCGCGTCGAGCAGCGGTTCGTGGTCCGCAGGTACGACCGCAGGGTGCTGGCCGCCCAGGTGATCGACGACGACCCCCGCGTGCCGGTCGAGGGCGACCTGTTCGACTACGCCGAACTGCTCGGGCTGCGCGCCGACGAACTCGTCTCCCTCGGCGACGCCGACCTTCTGCCCGGCCCCACCGCGGTCAGGGAGGCGCTGCGCGGAGTCGACGCCCCCGAGGGCATGGAACCGTTCACCGACACCGCCCTGGTGCAGATCGCGGCGGCCGCCTCCGGCAACGCCGAGGCGACTCCGCGTCTGGAGCTCTACCCGGCCGACCTCGACCTCGAGCGGGCCCTGCGGATCACCCAGGCCGTCGGCTACCTGGGCAAGCCCGGCATCACCCCGGAGCAGATCCAGGACCGGGTCCTGTCGCGGTTCCCCGCACTGCCCAGGCCCGGCGAGAAACGGTTGCGGGCACTGCTCAAGCGGCGGCACCCCAAGCTCCAGGAGACTCCGGTCGACGGCACCGTGTGCTGGTACCTGGAGCCGGAGGTCACCACCTACCAGCCCTCGACCCACACCGGACACCACGAGCCGGACCGGGTCGACGCCGCCTCCGTCGAGACGTGGAACCGCCTGGCGCAGGCCGTGGCGAGGGGCGGCTACCGGGCGGTCAAGACGTGGATGCCCGACACCGAACGCGCGGCCCACGCGCTGGGGCGGATGCCCGGTGTGGTGTCCTTCGACGTCTCCGCCGAGTTCGTCCACGTCGTCGACGAGGTCATGGACGGCATGGGAAGCGCCCTGAACTGGGACATCCTGAGCGAGGCCGACAACAGCCGCCCCGAGCCGTTCAACCGGATGCTCGCCGAGGTGTTCCGCCGCCTGGGGGAGCGTGTCCGCGCCGCCGGGGCCGACGCGCCCACCGGCGACGGGGTGGTGCTGCTGCACCGGGCGACCCCGCTGGCGCGTTACGAGCCGGGGCGTGCCCTGCTGGGCAGCCTCGTGCAGGAGGCCCGCGAGGCGAACCGTCGCCCGTACGGACTGTGGCTGCTGTGCCCGATGCGGGGGCCTCAGGCCGTCGCCGCCCTCGACGGGCGCTCCGCGGGCATCATCGGCGAGTCCGAGCAGGTGCTGCTGCCCAGGGGGTTCTCCGCGCCCGAGGCGGCGTTGGCGGGCTGACTCCGGACCACGGGGTCTTCGTTGGTCCGAGGAGGAGCCGACCGGTGCGTGCTGGTCGGCCCCTCCTCGAATGAGCTGTCGTCTTCATGGGGAAATGTCTCCACAGTGGCATTCGGGCGTTCACGCCAGAAGTCGACGGGATTTTCGGATTTCGGAACACTACTGGCAGGTAGGCGCTAGCGTCGTTCTTGTCGGTCTCCCCGCGCAGCCTTCCGTGCCATTGCCCATGTGATCGGGTGTGCTTCGCTGCTGCGGGTGTCATTCTTCATTCTCTGGGGCGAGTGTGCGCATCACTTCTGTTCGTGTGCAGAATTTTCGGAGGTTGCGTTCGGTCAAGGTCGACCTTGACAAGGACGCGACGGTCTTCGTGGGGGCGAACAACAGTGGGAAGACATCGATGACCCATGTCTTCCGCTTCTTCTTCGGCCGAAGGAAGAGCGACCTCACCTTCTACGACTTCAATTCGGGCTGTTGGGACCGCTTCCAGGGTGTGACGGAGCTCGACGACGAGGCTGTGGGTGAACTGCCGAGGATTCGGCTCGACCTGCTGCTGGAAGTGGGGCGGGAGGAGTGGTATCGGGTCGTCGAGTTGATGAGCCTCCACGACCTGGACCGGGACATCGGCCGTGTGGCACTGCGATTGGAGTTCGCGCCGCGTCCGGAACTGGCGCCGAGGTTCGCGGAGAGCCGCGCGAAGGCGAGGCGGGCGAAGCAGGACCTCGCACCTGGGGAGAAGGGGATCTATGAGCCCTGGCCGGAGGACCTGCGCGAGTACCTGGACCGGGAGTTGGGTTCGGCCTACGCGTTCCGGTACCACGTGATCGATCCCGCCTCCTTCGACCGGGAAGGGGCCGAGTGCGCGGAATCGGATGTCATCGGGCGCGTGTGCGACTCACCGGCCGCCGCGCAGGAGTTCGTCGACGGACTCATCCACGTCGACATGGTCGACGCGCAGCGTTTCCTGTCCGACGACCAGAACTCCAAGGGCCGTGACCTGTCCCGGCACGTGCGCAGGATACTCGAGCACTCCCGGTCGGACGAGGTCGACCACGCCGCGCACCAGGCGGTCAAGTTCTCCGAGGCGCGGGTGCAGTCCTACCTCACCGACAAGTTCGCGCCCACCTTCGAGCGACTGCACGGGGTCGCGGGGCCCGGTGTGCGCAATCCCCGGCTGAGTGTCCGCAGCCGACAGAGCGACCAGACTCTCCTCGCCGAGAGCGCATGGGTCTACTACCAGTTCACGGCTGGCGAACACGACGAGAACCGGCAGCTTCCCGAGCGGCACAACGGATTGGGCTACAAGAACTTCCTGTTCATGCTGCTGGAGATCCACGAGATGCACCGCAGGTGGGTCTCGAGCGCTGAGCGACGGCCCCTGGTCCACCTCGTGGTCATCGAGGAACCCGAGGCGCATATGCACCCCCAGCTCCAACAGGCGTTCCTGAGGATCGTGCGGGAATTCGTCGCTGAGGAGGGCGAGACCGGCTTCCACACGCAGCTCATGGTGACCACGCACTCCCCGCACATCATCCACGACACGTCCTTCGACCCGATCCGGTACTTCCGCCGGGCCAACATCGACGGTGTGCCGATCTGCGAGGTCAGGGACCTGTCACGGCTGCAGTCCGACGACACCCGATTCCTGCGCAGGTTCCTCACGCTGACCAACTGCCACCTGTTCTTCGCCGACGCGGTCATCCTCGTGGAGGGCGACGCCGAACGCGTCCTGCTTCCCCTGATGGTCGCCAACCATCCCGGCGACCTGCATCATGTCGCCAGCTCGCACATCCCCCTCCTGGAGGTCGGCGGGTCCCACGCCCACCGCTTCAAACCGCTCGTGGAGTTCCTGGGGCTGCCCGCCCTGGTGATCACCGACCTGGACAGCGTCACCGATACCGTCAGCGCGGACGGTCGTACCCGCAAGAAGGCGTGCCCGGTCGGAACCGACGGAGCTGTGACCGCGAACCCCACACTCGCCGGCTGGCTGCCTGGGAAGAAGGGTGTCGACGACCTCCTGGCGCTTCCCGAGGGTGACAAGAAAGTCGAGCACCGGGAGGGCATGGTCCTCTCACGTGCGCGTGTCGCCTACCAGACCAGGCAGAAGTTCGTGTGGGAGGAGCGGACGCACATCGCGGCCGGGCGGACCTTCGAGGAGGCCATGATCCTGGAGAACCTCCCATGGATCCGCACGCACGGCAAGGAGATCGGACTCCGTCCCCCGGAGGGGGAGCCCGTGGAGGAACTCCTGGAGAAGGTTCACGGCTTCGTCCGCAACCCTCCTGCGGGAAAGACCAATCTCGCCCTGCACTTCTTCGAGCTGTACGCGGACGAACGGTGGAAGAACCCGCAGTACATCAACGACGGGCTGTCGTGGCTGAACGACGAGCTCGACAGGGAGGTGGAGCTGTGAGCACGGCGCTCGGGCAGGACGGCGTCGACGCGGACGAGCGGATCCGCGCGATCCTCCAGGACCAGGTCAAGCGGGGTTTCGTGGTGATCGCCGGGGCCGGTTCGGGCAAGACGACCTCCCTTGTCAGGGCCCTGCGCCAGATCGGCTCTCAGGAGGGAGCCGCGCTGCTCGGGCAGCGGCGTCAGGTCGCCTGCATCACCTACACCAACGCGGCGGTCGAGGAGATCACGCACAGGGTCGACGCCGAACCGCTCTTCCACGTCTCCACGATCCACAGCTTCCTGTGGCGGTTGGCGCAACCGTTCCAGGGGATGATCCGGGACTGGGTGCGGGAGGACATCACCCGTGTCATCGACCAGGGTGGTGCCGAGGACGCGGCCAGGCATGCCGAGGAACTGGAGCGGGTGGCCGACCCCTCGCTGCGCTTCAGGTACCAGACGGCGAGGAACTACGGCACGGGCGCCCTGGGCCACCACGAGGTCCTGCGCATGGTCCCGGAGATGATCATGCGCCACGAACGCCTGGCCACGATCGTCGCCCAATCATTCCCCTACGTCCTGGTGGACGAGAGCCAGGACACCGACCCCCACGTCGTCGAGGCTCTGCGAAGCGTCGAGAGCAGAGAACGGGGAAGGTTCTGCGTCGGGTTCTTCGGCGACCCCATGCAGCGGATCTACCTGCAGGGGACCGGACTCGTCACGGGTGACGGCTCCTGGGCGGTGATCCGCAAACAGCAGAACTGGCGCTGTCCGGAGCAGGTCCTCAACGTCATCAACCGCATCCGGAGCCTGTCGCCCCATGACGGAGACCTGCAGCAGGTGCTGGGCGGGGACGAGGGGCGCCAGGGCCACCCGGGGTACGCGGACCTGTTCGTGCTGCCCTCCCAACAGGAGGACGACACCCAACTGGATCAGGTGCGCGACCACCTCGCCGTGCGGCAGGGGGACCTGTGGTGGAGCCGGGGGACGGAGGGGGAGCACCTCAAGATCCTCGTCCTGGAGCACCGCCTGGCCGCCCTGAGGTTGGGCTTCGGGGACCTGGACCGTGCGTTCCGTCAGGCGAGAGGAAAGCCCGGAGGGAGGCTCAAGGACGAGTACACGGAGGGGACGCACTGGAGCCTGACACCCGTACTGGACCGGCTCATCCCTCTGGTCGAGGCCGTTGAGGCAGGCCATGGCGTCACCGCACTGGCCATGCTCAGGGGATTCTCCCCCCGCCTTCGGGACTTCACCGAAGCTGACGCTCCGGTGCAGGTTTTGTCGGAGCTGAAGGCGGACACGGACACGCTGGTCGAACTCCTCGCCCGCGACAGTGAAGAGCCCGTCGCCGAGGTGCTGCGCCACGCCGTCCGTTCGGGCATCATCCGACGGGACCGTCGGATGAAGCCCCATCTCCCCGACAACGGTGACCTCTCCCTGCCCGAACGGGCCGTGGACGAGGAGGGGCCCGAACCTGAGGAGGAGACCGCGCACCTGACGGAGGAGCGCAAACGGGAGAGGCAGAGGAGTCTGGCGAACGTGATGCGCTCGTACCTGGCCTGTCCGGCGGGCCAGCTCCGCGCCTACCACGACTACCTCAGGGGCCGTTCGCCCTACGGAACCCAGCACGGGGTCAAGGGCGCCGAGTTCGAGCGGGTCCTGGTGCTGCTGGAGGACGACCGCAGCAACTGGAACAAGTACTCCTACGAGAAGCTCCTCGGGCTGAGGGAGTTGAGCAAGTCCGACCGCCAGAACCTGGAACAGGACAAGGAAGACACCCAGGAACGCACGCGCAAGCTCTTCTACGTCGCCTGTTCCCGTGCGACCCGGTCCCTGGCCGTCGTGCTGTTCACCAAGGACCCGGACACCGCGCTCCGACGGCTCCACGAGTCCGACGACTGTCCCTTCCCCAAGGAGAACATCCACGGGATCGAGGACCTGGTGACACATCAGGTGTGACCCCCGGGCTCCCGTCAGCGGCGGGAGCCCGCGCCACATCCCGTGGCATGTCCTGAACACACGTGCGGCGCTGCACGGTCCCACGGTTCCGGGCAGGGAGCCGGTCAGTCGGGGGCGCGGCGTAGTACGCGCCCCCGAAGCTCTCCCCACCGCCGCCGCGGTCAGGCCAACGTCAGCCGGTGTCTCCTGTCTGCCATGCCCAGCCGCGTGCACATGCCCTCGAAGTGCTTGGGGTCGGTGTCTCGGATCAGCGTGAACACCCCCTTCAGGACGTGCGTCGCGGCGGCGTCCAGGATCGGTTTGCCGACCGCGTCGGGGGTCCGGTGCGAATTGCTGTGCAGGAATCGGGTCAGTTCCCTGGCGAGGTCGCGCTTTCCGGGGAGCAGCTCTTCGACGGCCTCGGTCAGGTTCCCGCCCTTCTCCGGTACCCGGAACTGGAGGAAGTGTTCCAGCATCTTGCGCGCGTCGTTGGGAACCGAGGTGGCCAGGCGCAGGTCGGCGTCCAACGACGTGCCGTCGATCGCCTCCAGCAGGTTGTGGGTCACGCTGTGGAAGAGCAGGAGGTACTCGGTCTCCAGGATGACCGACTCCCTGCCGCGCTTGGCGTCCAGCGGAACGAGCACTGGTGCGCGATCCGCGCCCTCCCCGACCGACTTCATCATGTGCAGCGTCGTGGAGCTGTCCTTGCGCTTGAGGTCCTTGCCCCAGTGGCGCAGGAAGACGGTGTTGTGCGTGAGGACGAAGAGCTGTCGGCACAGCCCGGCGTCCGGGTCCAGTTTGGCGATCAGCATGGAGTAGACGCCGAACATCAGGTGGTCGTCCAGGCTGGAGACCGGGTCGTCGACGATGACGACGGTCTTCTCCAGGCTCCGGCCTTCGCCTACCAGGCTGGTGAGGAAGTAGATCAGGGCGATCGCGGTCCGTTCGCCCTCGCTGAGGTGGCGGGCGGGGCGGTCGTGGCGCAGCACCCGGTAGCGGCCGTCGCTGTGGACGAATCGCAGGTCCGATCGCCGCAGTAGGGAGGAGATGTCCCTGTTGAGTTCGGTGAGGAAGTACTCGGGGTCGTGTCCGAGCCGGGGGGTTTCCCGCAGTAGCTCACGGCACTCGTCCAGCGTTCGCTCCTGCTCCTGTATCAGCCGTGTCAGCTTCGACACCTCGCCGTCGTGGTCGCTGACCGGGCCCACGAGTCCGTGGAGCATGCGCTCGAACTCGCGGTCCGCGGCTCGCGCGCGTTCGTCGGCGATTGAGTCCGTGCGCGCGTTGTGGTCGTCGATCATCCGGCCCAGCCCGGCGGTGTCGACCGCCCTCGGTGCGATGTCCGAGGGCAGCGCGAGCGGGGCGAACATCTCGCCCCTCTTGCGCTCCAGGACCTCCACGACGCGGTCCAGCCCGTTCTGGAAGGCCGTGACCGCGCTCTCGACCTCCTTGCACGTCTCGTCGTAGTCCTCGCGCATGTCCTCGAAGAACTGTGTGCGGTGCGGGAGCGCGGAGGCGAAGTGTTCGGCCTGGGAGCGCAGGAGCCGCGTCTGTGCGACGGCGTCGTCGAGTTCGGCCAGGAGGCGGGCGTAGCCTTCGTCGAAGTGGCGTTCCAGCCGCGCCCTGCGGCCGTCGGTGATCTGCCCCTCGCAGAACAGGCAGGTGTCGCGGTCGGCGTGCAAGCTGCCGCCTTCGCGCACCCATGCCTCGTGTTCGGGACGGCCGATCAGTGCGTCGAGAGCCTCGGAGGCCACGGTGCGGGCCAACAGAGCCACGACGTGCCCCTCCAGTTCGCCGATCGCGAGGCCGCGGGCGTTGACCGGGGAAATCGGATCGGGGGCGGAGCCGGCGATCAGGCTCCGGTCACGGTCGCGTGCGGCGTCGAGCTCCTCCTGAGGGGTGAGCGGAGCCTTCAGAGCCCGCTTCACGTGGTTCCGGTTGAAGCCCCTGGAGAAACGGCCGCTCACGGGCCCGAGTTCGCGGTGGGCCCTGCTCCCCAGTTCGGTGCACAGACGGTCCCGCTTGCGCTCGACCGACGCGCGCTTCTTGCGCAGGTCCTCCAGTTCGGCGCTGGCCCGTTCGAGTCCGGCCTGCGCGGCGTCCCTGCGCTCCTGCTGTTCGATGGTGGGCCGTCCCAGGTAGAGCAGCGCGTCAGCGTCGGCGCCGCCCTCTCCCTCGTGTGCGTCGAAGCGAAGGTTGCGCCGCACGTACTCGGCGCCGAAGAGGCGGACGTCGTCCCAGATCCAGTGCCCAGGACCCTCGACCGTCTCCGTGGCGTCCGGGGCGTCACCGGTCCCGACCTTGACCCTCATGCCGTGGGACCACGCGGGATCGTCCGGAACGCCGTTGATCAGCTCGGCGAACGTGCTCTTCCCGGTGCCGTTGGGGGCGTAGATCAGGTTGAGTTTCTCGAAGTCGACGGCGTTGTTGTGCTGCCTCCATCCCTGGAAGCAGCGGAAGTCCTTGACACGGGTGACGCGCTTGATCAACGGGGGTCCTCGAAACCGCGTGAAGAGTGTGAACAGGAGAATCCAGGATGACAGGGCCGCACCCGTGATGTGCGGCATTCTTCCCAGTTCACGCGGTCTTCGTCCGGCTCCGTGGAGTCCGGAAGACGATATCGATGGACAAGACTATAAAAACAGCGCATCGAGCTATAAATCTCACCAGAGTGAAAGGAATGCATCAAACATTCGAAAAAGAACATTCCAATCCGGGTAGGTCCTCACACCGGGGGATGAACCGGACAGGGAACGGAAGGGTTGACGAGTCCCGCAGGGCATGGCCATCGGGTCTCGCCACCGGTCGCGGGGACCGGCCGACCGCGTCGGTCCGCTCTTCGAGCGGTCACACCGCCCGGAACACCCCCAACGGCCCGCCGCCACCGCGACAACCCCGACGGGGCAGGGGTTTGCGGATGGCCGGAAGGGGACACCGGCTTTACCCCGACCATCCGTGTGCGTAGGCTCACCCGGGGCGCGGACGCCCCCATGGACTCGGGAACACGCGACCCCTCGGAGACGACGTGCGGCGACGCCAACGACTCGCCCTGATGCTGCAACTGGTCCTGGTGCTGGCCGCGGGTCTGCTGGGAGTGGTCACCAACTTCGCCACCGACGGACGCGCGACACCCCTGCCCCTGCGGGTGATGGAACAGGCCGCCGTTCCCGGCCTGGTCCTCATTCTGGTGGTCCTGCTCGCGGGGCACTTCGCCGCCTACCGACTGGAGCACCCGCCCCCTCCCGAGTTCGGCTGGCAACCGGGGCGCTCGCCCTACCCCGGCCTCGCCTCCTTCCACGAGGACGAGGCCGCCGTCTTCTTCGGCCGTGCCGCCCAGACCACCGAGGCCATGCGCCGCCTCAACGGTGTCGGCGCCGAACCCCACGAGCGCTTCCTGGCCGTCATCGGCGCCTCCGGCAGCGGCAAGTCCTCCCTCGTCCAGGCCGGGATCCTGCCCCGCCTGAGAGGGCAGCGCTGGAACATCCTGCCCGTCATGGTGCCCGGAGCCGATCCGATCGGCGCCCTGGCCCGGGCTCTGGCCGCGGACCAGACGCAGGCCGACGCCTACGCACGCCGCATTCGCCGTGACGCCGGCGAACTCCTCACCCTGCTGCGGGGGATCCGCCGCGAGAGCGGAGGCCCCCGGCGGACCGTCCTGGTCGTCGACCAACTGGAGGAACTGGTCACTCTCAGCGGCGACCGCGATCGCGACCTCTTCCTCAACGCACTGCGCGACGCCCTGCACGGCGACCGCCACCTGAGGGTGGTGGCCACCCTGCGTGTGGAGTTCCTCGGCGACCTGCTGGGCGGCCAGGCCGCCGAACTGTTCACCAACCCCCTGGCCCTCGGTGCGCTGAGCCGTCAGGATCTCGTCGAGATCATCGAACGACCCGCCGAGGCGGCCGGTTTCCGCTTCGAGGACGGTCTGGTCGAGCGCATCGCCCTCGACACCGGAAGCGGCGACGCCCTGCCCCTGCTCGCCTACCTGCTCCAGGAACTCCACATCCGCTCCGGCGCACGCGGGGTCGCCACCGAGGCCGACTACCGGGCCCTCGGCGGCGTGGAGGGAGCGCTGGCCCGCCACGCCGACCAGGTCACCGCCGAGCTGCGTGCCGAGGCCGACCTCGACCGCGTCCTGCGGGTCCTGCTGCGCTTCGTCACCGTCACCAGCGGCGACGCCACCCGCCGCCGGGTGCGTCTGTCCGAACTCGACGCACGCGACCGCCACATCGTCGACGCCTTCGTCGACGCCCGCCTCCTGGTCAGCGACGTCCACGAAGGCGGCCCCGTCGCGCAGGTCGCCCACGAGGCGCTCTTCCGCCAGTGGGCGCCTCTGCGTCAACAGGTGGAGGCGCACACCGAACGCCTGCGCCAGCGTGCCGAGCTGGAGCGCTGGGCGGGCGACTGGGAGAGTTCGGGCCGCCACGCCGACTACCTGCTCACCGGAGCCCGGCTGACCACCGCGGAACGCTGGCTGGCGGCCCTGCGGGAGAACGACCAGGACACCCCCGCGCTCACCGCCTTCGTCGACGCCTCCCGCCGCCGCGACCACGGGTTCCTGCGCCGGGTGTCGCTCTCGATTGCCGAGTACGTCCTGGCCGGGGTCGAGGAGTACCCCGAACTGGCCGTCCTGCTCACCCTGGCCGCACTGGAGGAGTGCGAGCCCGTACCCGTCGTCCGCGGAGCCCTGCTGTCCGCGCTCGCCCACAGCCACTGCTCCGCTGTCCTCACCGGTCACACCGACACCGTGCGCAACCTCGCCTGGTCGCCCGACGGAACCCGGATCGCCACCGCCTCCCGGGACGGCTCCGCCCGCCTGTGGGACACCCGCGGAGGTCTGGTCCGTGAGCTGCGCGGCCACATGGGGATGGTGGAGATGGCGGCCTGGTCCCCGGACTCGCGTCGGCTGGCCACCGCCTCCCGCGACCACACGGTGCGGGTGTGGGACGCCGACTCGGGCGAGACCCTCCTGCGGTTCGCCGACGCCACCGACGTGGTGCGCGGCGTCTCCTGGAGCCCCGACGGTCGCTACGTCGCCGCGGCCTCACGCGACCGCGTCGTCCGGATCTGGGAGGCCGACACGGGCCGTCTGAGCACCCGGTTGGCCGGGCACGACGACAACGTCCTGGGCATCCGGTGGTCGCCCGACGGCACACGCCTGGCCACCGCCTCCCACGACCGGACCGTCATCGTCTGGGACGTCGGCGACGCACGCGAGGCCGTCAGGCTCACGGGCCACCGCGACTTCGTCGAGGGAGTGTCCTGGCATCCCGACGGGACCCGGATCGCCACGGCGTCGGGCGACCACACCGTCCGGGTGTGGGACGCGGCCACGGGGGAGCAGACCCTCCTGCTCCGCGGTCACCGCGACCGCGTGTGGAACGTGGAGTGGTCCCCCGACGGACGTCTTCTGGCCACCGCCTCGGCCGACCGCACCGCCCGTGTCTTCACCGCCGACGACGCCGAGGAGCGGGTCGTCCTGCGCGGCCACACCGACGCCGTCTGGGGCGTGGGCTGGTCGCCCGACGGCACGCGCCTGGCCACGGGGTCGGAGGACGGCACCGCGCGCCTGTGGGAGATGGAGCCCCGCACCGTGGAGCACGCGGTCCATGCTGCGGAGGGCGCGGCGGTCAACGCCGTGGCGGCCCGGGGCGGCACGGTCGCCGCGGCGGGCGAGGACGGGACCGTTCACGTGTGGGAGGAGGGCGGCGGGACGCCGGTGCGCCTGCGCGGGCACACCGGCGCGGTGCGCGACACCGCCCTGTCCCCGGACGGCTCGGCGCTCGTCTCGGGCGGCACCGACCGACGCGCCCTGCTGTGGGACCTGCAGACGGGCCGGGCCCCGGTGGAACTGGGCCATGAGGGCGCCATCGTGGAGTCGGTGTCCTGGTCGCCCGACGGAGAGCGCGTCGCCACCGGCGCCCAGGACCGGAGCATCCGCGTGTGGGACGCACGCGACGGCTCCCTGCTGACCACGCTGCGCGGCCACCAGGACTGGGTCGTGGGCCTGGCCTGGTCTACCGACGGGCGGATGATCGCCTCCTGCTCCGACGACCGCACCGCCCGCGTGTGGGACCTGACCACCGGTCGCGAGCACGTCGTGCTCACCGGACACGAGAACTGGGTGGACTCCGTCGCCTGGTCCCCGGACGGGACGCGCCTGGCCACCTCCTCGGCCGACTGGACGGTGCGGGTGTGGAACCTGGCCTCGGGGCAGACCGAACGTGTCCTCACCGGGCACGGCGGTCGGGTGCCCGCGGTGGCCTGGTCGCCCGACGGCGCCCGTCTGGCCACCGCATCCCACGACCGCACCGTCCGTGTATGGGTTGTCAAGGGCGAGGGTGAACCGCTGACGGTCGGTGTCCACCGCGACCGTGTCCTCAGCGTCGTGTGGAGTGGCGGGTCGCGGACGGTCGCCTCGGGGTCCGCGGACGGCACCGTGCGAGTGTGGGACGCGGACATGCCTGTGGCGGAGTTGACGCGTGTGGCGCGCCGGCGCACCTTCCGGGCTCTGACCCGGGAGGAGCGCCGCGCGCACCTGTTCGCGGTCGGTGAGGGATGAGGGCCGGGGTCAGTAGACCCGGGTGACCTCGCGGACGTCGGTGGAGACCAGGTAGTCCTTCGGGTCCAGGTCCATGGCCTCGCGATCGGGGGAATCCCAGTACCGGCGGTTGCGCTCAGCGAACGTCTCGGGGCCGTCGTAGGAGATCTCCCAGATGAAGTGGCGGCGTTCGCGGTCGATCCAGGCGCCGCCGAGGGAGAAGCCGAACTTCAGGCGCAGGGGGACGATCTCCTCCTTCCAACGTTGGGCCCACTCGTCGAGCAGGCCCTCGCGGACGGTGTAGGTGCGTACCTGGGTGGTGGCGGGCACGGTGCTGCCTTTCCGAAGTGGTCGGCGTGGCTTCGGTCGTCCTGAGTGTTCCCGTCACGGATGCTAGCGACGGCCAAGAGCACGAAGCGCGTGGCGGATGTGGCTCTGTTCGCCTCAGCGGCGGGTGCGTACACGGGCGCGTACGAGCCAGCCGTCGCCTGTCTCTTCCAGGACCGGGGACAGCGTGCCGGCACTGGGTCGATCGGCCTGTCGCCACTGGTGGACCCACCGCCGTACCTCCCGCCCGGAGGTGGTGTCCCCGGTGCTGAGCAGCCGGCCGCCACCCAGCATCGCGGCGGCACCTCCCGCCGAGGCGTGCCCCGGGGCCCAGCCGCGTGCGCCCAGGCCGAACATGCTCAGCCCTTCGGGGGCGGTCGCGTACAGGTAGGCGTGGAAGTCGGCGACCGGTTCCTCCGGGCCGAGCAGCGCCCCGCCCTCTGTTCGAGCACCGACGGCCAGGGCGTCCACCAGTGACCGCGCCCTCGCGGCGGTGTCCTCCCCGGAGATCCACATGCCGCTGACCCACCAGGGGTTTCCCTCCTGGTCGGCGGTCTGTGCGTGCACGCCGCGCGGCGGCACCAGCCACTGGGTGAGTTCCTCGGGGTGCATCTCCACGTACCCGCCCGGCCACAGCCGCTCGGCAGCCAACCGTCCGTCGCGCGTGCGGTGGGCACGCACGATCGCGTTGGCCCGGGGAAGCGGGGCGATCGCGACCGGCACGACCAGCGCCGCGCCCGGTACGCACTGGTCGGCCCAGGCCCGGTGCAGCAGGTCGCTGCTGGCCCAGGCCACGATCCGGTCGTAGGGGGCGTGGTCGGGTGCGCCCTCAGTCCCGTCACGGGTGACGACGCGGATGTTGTCGGCGCCCCTCCGGGCGTGCAGGTCGCGCGCCCGTACGACCAGGTCGTCCACCACGTCCACGGAGACCACCGAGCCGCCCTCACCCACGAGCGCGCCCAGCAGGGCCCCGGAGAAACCGGACCCGGTGCCGATCTCCAGCACCCGCATCCCCGGGCGCACGTCCAGGCGCTCCAACCCGGCGGTGATCGCCTCGGCCGAACTGCTCTGCCGGACGAGGCTCCCGTCCTCCCGGTGGGTGTAGTACTCCTCCGGTACGGAGGCCAGGGCGTCCTGGATACGGCTTGTGGCCATCGGTTTCCTCATCTGTGGTCGTAGTGTTCTTCTCTTCGACACGGGGGAGCCAGGGCGTCTGTCGGACCCGATACACCCGAAGGCTCGGGTGGGCGTCGGCCGCACGGCGTCGGAAGCAATGTCGAGCAATGCCGTTGGCGGGAGCCCGGCGAAGGGCTTTGATGAGTTTCGAGGCCATGGAGTGTCCCGGGTCCGCTCATGGTCTTCGCGCACACGACCACCTTCGACGTGAGGAGGCCGAGATGAACGACGACGGCAACAACTGACGACGCCGAGGACCGACATGACACGGGGTGGTGCGGACGAAGTTCGTCCGCACCACCCCTGCGGCGTATGTGTCCCCGGGGGTGTCAGCGGTCCGCGTTTCTGATGCGCTCCGCGAGACCCGCCAGCCAGGTGTCGTCGGCGCGCTCGTGGTCGTGGGAGGACAGGTAGCCCTGGTAGCGGTCGAAGTAGCCGTCGACGGGCGAGACCACTTCCCGCCAGTCCTCACCCGCGTTGCCGGCGGGTCCGTGCATGGGGAAGAGCTTGGCGTGGGCGTGGTCGACCCCGTAGCCCTCGTACATGATCCCGGTGCGCGCCACGTCGGGAAAGGTGGCATCCAGGAGGCGGGCGACTTCGCGGGCGGCCAGGTGCAGGGCCGCGTATTCCCGGGGTTCCAGATCCACCACGTAGCTGGTGCGGTGGGCCTTGGGGATGACCACGGAGAACCCCTCCGTGTTGGGGAAGATCGACAGGAAGGCCACGTGTGAGGCGTCCTCCCAGATCCGGTGGGCGGGGGCGTGCCCGCTCACGATGCGGCAGAAGACACAGCCAGGGGTGGAAGGTGCGGTGTTCAACGGGCTCCTCGAAGTCGGTGCACGGAGGGTCGGACGCCGGCGCAGGTGGGGCAGTCGGGGGAGCGTTCGACGGGTTGCTCATCAAGGGCAAGCTCATGAGTCCACACGCCCATACGCCGGTTCAGGGACGCGGGTTCACCGAACCCGCCCAGGTGTCGTAGAACGTCCAGTGCCGCCAGAGACGAGGCGAGCATGTTGACCGGGCCGTTGGACGGCGCCTGGTAGCGACCGTTGATGCGTGTGATCAGCTCGCGCAGCTCTGGATCGTCGGTGGGTGGCCGGGCGGTGAGCGTATGACAGTCCCAACAGCCCGTGACTCCGGGGATCACGAGCGGTCCCCACACCGCGATGTCGTTGACGTAGCAGGTGTTCAGCCAGACCCGTCCGGACGTGACGCAGTGCGCGTTGACCAGGTCGGTGAGGCCGGGGGAATCGGCCGAGACCAGGATCAGATCGGCATCAGGCAGGGTATCGAGACTTTCCTCATCGGTGACTTCCCCGGTGATGGACCGAATACGGCATGTCGAATCGCGCCGCCGCAGTTCCCGGGCCAGCACCTCGGCCTTGGGCAGGTCGATATCGGCCTCGGTGAACAGGAACTGGCGGGTGAGGTTGCTCAGTTCGACGCGGTCGGAGTCCACCAGGGTCAGTTCTCCAACGCCGGCGGTGGCGAGCGCGGCGGCCACCAGGTTGCCGATACCGCCGCAGCCGAGCAGGAGTACACGGGACTGGGACAGCCGTTGCTGTACCTGTTCGGCTTGAGCACCGGACAGCTCGTAGAACAGGGCGTGCCGACTGTAACGGTCCGCGGGGTCGTAGGAGTGCGCGGAGATCAGATAGGAGTCGCGTTCCAACGTCAGCATCACCGCGTCGGCCAACGACCCGTCCACGCCGCACGACTGGGTGAGGAACACCAGTGCCTCCGAACGTGTGCGCGGAGTCATGTGGTGATGGGCGAGTTGAACGAGCGGTTTCCAGAGCCGACGGTCGTTGATGGCCTGACGGATCGATCCGAAGCCCAGGAACAGGGTCTGCGCCTGGACGCCGATCCGCACGTAGGGGGCCAGGACACGCGGGGTCTCGGAGCGGTGGGCGCAAAGGTGCACGGATGAGCCGCCTTTCGACGAGGGACGTGAAGGCCGGGGGGCGGGATTCCTTCGACCCTAGGACCGGCACTTCCGCCGAACCCACCGGTTGCTCGGAATTGCTCGCGCGGCCTGTGGGAAGCCCTGGCGCCTGTCCTGCGATCCTGGGGAGACTGGACCTCCCCGTTCCCTCGGAGAGGAAGCCCCCCATGAGGTTGCACAAGATAGGGACCACGTCTCAGAACGGTGGTTGTCCCACGCTGTACGAGACCGACACCGGTGACATCGTGGTGCAGGGTGACCGGCTGACCGACCCCGAGGCTCTGGAACAGTTGAAGGATGTGCTCGAGGGCGAGGAGTTCGTCGTCGTTCCCCGCGCTTTGTTGACACGCTTCGCCCCCAAGGAGTGAGATGAGCGAGATCATCAGCGGAGAGGCCTTCGACGACCTCTTCCGCCGTTACCGCCACACCGCGTGGCGGCTGGAGACCCGCTCCTATTACGGCAAGCTCGACGAGGACCGCCCCTTCCAGGACTGGCTCGCGGGTAAGGATCCGGGGCTGGACTGGTTCACCCCCTGGCTGCGTATGGTGCGCGAGGAGTCGGCCACCGGTAAGCGCATGGAGCGGGTCCGGCTCATCGACGACCCGCCCTCGGACTACCTGCGTTGGGAACTGTGGGGTACCCCCTACAACCTGGGCGTGGGGGAGGACATCCGCTACCTGCCGCGCGATCACCCGATCGTCGCGGAGCTGCCCGAATTCGACTTTTGGGTCTTTGACAGCACCACTCTGGCCCGCCTGGAGTTCGACGGCGACCGGTTTCTCGGGGTGCGGCTCACTGAGGACCCCGGCCAGGTCCTGGCGGCGCTCCGGGCCCGGGACGCCGCCTGGCACCACGCGCTGACCTTCACCGAGTACATGGCGTCCAAGGCCGTATGACCGATTACCAGACCGCCCGTGTCTCGCTCGGTGTCCGCCTGCGCGAACTCCGTTCCGAGGCCGGGCTGTCCGGTCGCGAGCTCTCCGCACGCCTGGGCTGGCACCCCTCGAAGGTGTCGAAGCTGGAGCATGGAAAGCAGACCGCGAGCGTGGAGGATCTGCGCTCGTGGGCGCGGGTGTGCGGGCGTGCGGAGGCCGCCGAGGGACTGGTGGCTCAGCGGCGTTCTCTGGAGACCCACTACGCGAGCTGGCGTCGTCAACTGTCGGCCGGGCACGGGCCGCGCCAGTGGGCTTACGGTGAACTCGACGAGCGCACGCGCCGCTTTCGGATCTTCGAGTCGGCGTGCGTTCCCGGCCTTCTCCAGACCGCCGACTACGCCCGGTTCATGTTCCGTAGAGGGGTGCGCCTGCACCGCACACTCGACGACGGTGGCAAGGCGGTACGCGCGAGGATGGGCCGCCAGGGGATCCTCGACCTACCCGACAAGACCTTCCACATCCTGCTCTGGGAGCCCGCCCTGTGCCTTCGGCTGGGCCCGGAGGACGTGATGGCCGACCAGTTGACCCGTGTCATCGCGGAAATCGTGCGGGGCCGGGCGGAGATCGGGGTGATCCCGTTGCGCGCCGGCATGGACGTGGTCCCTTCCCACGGCTTCTGGATCTTCGACGACGACCAGGTCCTGGTGGAAACGATCGGGGCTGAGCTGTGCCTGACCGATGACGACGCGGTCGCCCCCTACCAGCGGGTGTTCACGGAGTTGGCGCGCTCAGCGGTGCGGGGCCCCGCAGCCGCCCGATTGGTGGAGGGAATCCGTCGTGACCTGGGGCGCTTCTCCGGCTGCTGATCGCCGCGATGGCGCTTCTATGTCGAACGGCAGGCCGACAGACCTCACCGGCCTGCCGTCCGGCCGTTCGGTCGGCGACCATCACCCGATACGCCATGTTCGCCGACGCGGAGGAATCGATCGACATCATGGTCTACGCGGCTCTGTTCCGCCACGAACAGATCCCTGACTGGAACGACCTGCTTTCGAGCACGGGCCGCACGGCGTGTAGGCATTCGAGTGCTGATCGGTGATCCCGACTGCGACGTGCTCCGCACGCGCGGCCAAGAGGAGCGGTTCGGCCACGGGATCGAATCACGCTGCCGTCTGGCGCGACCGCACTACCAGGCGCTACCCCAGACAGCGGGTATCCCTGTGGCGCAGCACCCCACCACGCTGTACGGCACGGGGTACCGGGCCGACGACGACATGTACGTCGACACCCACCTCAACGGGGTCAACGCTTACGGCAAGCCTGTGTTACTCCTGCGGCGTCATGACGACGGCGGCCCGTTCGACGCCTACGCCGCCGGTTCGGACGCCGTAGGGCGGACCTCCCGGTATCTCAAGGAGTAGCCGAGTACGGCCTGTACCGAGTACTACGACGATCCGCCCGCGCCCACGCCGAACAGCCCGGTGGTGGCAGCCGGCGCTGCTGTTCTCGACGAGGCGGGGCGCTGACTGGATGAGGAGAGGGCTTACGGACGGTCGGAGCGGGTGGCGTTGAGGAAGGCATCCCACTCGCGGGCAGGGAACGGGATGTGGCCCTTGGTGGGGTTCTTCGAGTCCCGAACGGCGGCACCACAGGGGAGGTCGGCGACCTCCACACAGTTCGGCTCTTGGCCGCTGTAGCTGCTCTTGCGGAAGCCCGTCGGGATGTGCGCGACCTCCACACAGTTGATGCGGTCGCTGCTGTAGCTGGACTTGAAGAACATCAGTTCGTCAGTCGTGCTCATGTTGCTCAACGGACTCCATGATCTGCCGGATGAAGCGGATACTCTGTGTGGCTCGAAGCGCGGCAGCATTCAGGTCAGAGAAGATCGTGACAAATCGTTGGACGGACTCAGGATCCTGTACAAACAGACTATCCGTCGCGTTCTCCGTGTACACGATGCTGGGGTCGAGCTCACCAGGGAAGTCTAGGAGGTAGAAGGAGCCCGAGAGCCCTGAGTGCATCCCAGCGTTGAAGGGCAGCACTTGGAGGTCGATGTTGTGGTGGGTAGCCATGTTGATCAGGTGCTGTAGTTGTTCGCACATGACCTCCGGGCCATCTGGTTGGCGTCGAAGAGCCGCCTCATCGATCACAGCCCACAGGTGAGGTGGATGGTGTCGGTGCAGGATGCTCTGTCGTTGCACCCGTGCGTCCACGCTCCGCTGGATCGCATCAGCACCACACGCTCGTCCACCACGGAAGATGGCTTCGCTGTACCTGGGGGTTTGGAGTAGGCCAGGGATCACCTGGCACTCGAAGGAACGGATCATCGAGGCTTCGACCTCGAAGTCCGGTAGTGCGTTGCCGCCGAAGACGTCCTTGTAGCTGGACCACCAGCCCCGCTCCTTGGATTCCAGGGCAAGCTCTTGCAGAGCGGCGCGGATGTCAGCGGGCGCTTCGTAGAGATCGGCCAGAGCATCGATGTCCCTGGGCTTGATGCGGCGTGCCTCGGCTGACTCGATGTTGCTCAGCGTGGACTGAGGGACAGATGTCTTCTTGGCCGCGACGGAGAGCTTGAGTCCGTGTGCTTCGCGCAGGCGACGGAGCTCCCGCGCGAGCCTACGACGCCGCACCGTGGGGCTGATGGGGTGGTTCATATGGGGAGTCTACGCAGAAGTTGACTCGAATATCGAGTTCTTCGTTGACATCTCGAATATCGGAGAACATGATGAGTGTGTAGCCAGTGATCGGTGTCTCACTGAGAGTTGATGGCGCTGGTCGGGCTACGCCGTGCCCCTTCCCGCTGTTCGGGAAACGCGAAGGTCTCACCCCTGCGGGCACACCGAACCCCCGTCCGCTCCACACACGCAAGGAGTCCGTTCGTCATGCCCGCAAACGCACCCATGCCTGTGCTGCCGGAGATCACCATCTCCCTCAGCGAGCTTGTCCCGCCCCGGTGCCGGCACTACTTCAACCACCGGTCCGGCCGTCCGCACTACCGCACCCGCCGCTACGACTTCGGCTCCTCGCCCCAGTACATGCCGCTGGTCCGTGCGTTCCTCAACGCCTGCGCAGCCGAACACGACGAGGACTACCGCTACGTGTTCACCCTGCTCGGGTCGGAGCTGGCGAACAACGCCCTCTGTCACTCGAAGTCGGGGGAGCGGTTCGGGTTCTACACCCTGCGCTGCGTGCGTCGTCGTGACGGCCTTCGCCTCACCTGCCGCGACCAGGGAGTCAGGAGTGCCTCCACTCGTGGGAGGACGGACGACCACCACCTGAGCGCCGACCCTGACGGGCTCGACTGCGATGCCGAGTCAGGACGCGGACTGGCGCTGGTCGACGCCCTGGCCACCGACTGGGGCGACAACGGCTTCTCCGGTCACCGTCAGGTCTGGTTCTTCCTCGCCTCCGACCTCACCGGTAGCCGCTGGAAGGAGGTGCGGTAGGGGGCACTTCGCTTCTCGGTAGTCAGTCAGTGCCACCGAACTCAGTGTTGCCCAACTGACGCGGGCCCAGGAGAGCGTTGCCGCGCTCTTCCCGGGCCCTCAGATCCCAAAATCCGACAGTTCCACATGTTCAGAAAGCAGGATCGATGACGCATCCTATCCCCGCGCACCGACCTCCCAGTGACCAGCTCTGCCGTCCTGTGCCCCGCCCCCAGCCGCTGCTGGGACCCTTCTGCCCATCCTGTGTTCACCGGTCCTGCCGTGAACGCCGTGCCGAACGCCTTCCCCGGATCGGTGGCCACCGGGCCGAGTTCGCCCGCGAACACCTGCGCGCGGCCTCCGTTCAGGCCCGCTACCCCCACCTGGTCGTGTGGTTCGGCGAGTCCACACAGTCCTACTGGGTGGCCGGGTCGGGCGGCCTCACCGAGGCCCCGAACCTCGGAGCCCTCCTGCTCCTGGTCGGTCCCGTGCAGGTCGGGACCTGAGCGGCCGTCGCGTCGGGTGGTGATCACGTTCGAGTGTGACCACCACCCGGTGTCTTTCGCTGTGGATCGGCGCGCGGACCGGCGGTCGGGGTTGAGGAATCGAGGTGCGACCAGCACCCTCCAGACGGGACAATGAAGGAACCCTGTCCCTCCCGTCGTGTTTGGAGCCCTCGTGGTCGATCATGCGCAGCTACTGAAGGACTTGCAGAAGCAGATGCGTTTGCTGGAGACAGATCTTCGGGAGCGTGGCGAGGACTCCACCGCGATCAAGGGCACCGACTCGAACGGGGAGCCGGAGACCTTCGACACCTACCTGAAGCGCGAGTACCAGCGAGCCCGAGACGCCGAGCGGACCGCGATCACCGAGGGTGAGTGGCGTGAAGGGCAGATCACCCAGGCCGCAGCGGCATGGGTGCTGTCCACGGTGTTCCTCCGCTTCTGCGAGGACAACGGACTCTTGGAGCAGCCCTTCATCACGGGGCCGAAGGACGAACGCGACCGGTACAGCGTTGCTCAGGAGTTGAAGGAAGCTTGGGTTCTCCAAGGGCGGAGCGAGAACCCGGATGCGCCCGAGCGCACCGACCGGGACTGGTTGGAGCACGCCTTCGCGCAGATGAGCGTGTCCTCGGTGATGGCCGGGTTGTTCGACAAGAAGCATAACCCGATGTGGTCTATCACCCCGTCTCACCAGGCGGCCAGGGCGCTCATCGAGTTCTGGCGCGAGGTGGGGGAGGACGGCCACCTTGTTCACGACTTCACCGACCCCGACTGGAACACCCGCTTTCTCGGTGACCTGTACCAGGACCTGTCCGAAGTGACGCGGAAGACCTACGCGCTTCTCCAGACGCCGGAGTTCGTTGAGGAATTCATCCTCGACTACACACTGGAACCTGCCATCGAGGAGTTCGGGCTCGACGGCAACCGCATCTACCAGGAAGAAAACAAGGGCTTCCGTCTGATCGACCCAACCTGTGGGTCAGGGCACTTCCTGCTGGGTGCTTTTCACCGCCTGCTCAACAAGTGGCGCGAGACCGAGCCTGGTACGTCGGACTGGGACCTGATTAGTCGAAGCCTGCGTAGTGTGCATGGTGTCGACAAGAACCCGTATGCGGTGGCGATCGCCCGATTCCGCCTCCTCATCGCTGCGATGAAGGAAGGTGGAATCACCTCCCTGAGTGCGAGTAACCCTGAGTGGCCCATCGTTGTGGCCACGGGTGACTCGCTTCTCCATGGACGTGGTGCGCCTCAGCGGCAGGAGGGCCTGTTCGGCGCGAGCCTGGTACATCGATATTCGTCGGAGGACGTGTACGACTACGAGGGTGAGTACGACTTGTTGGAGGTGGCGAGCTACCACGCGGTGGTGGGAAACCCTCCGTACATCACGGTGAAGGACAAGCAGGAGAACCAAAACTACCGGGCCCGGTACTCAACATGCTCGGGAACGTACGCTCTCTCAGTCCCGTTCGCCGAGCGATTCTTCAACCTTGCCAAGCGTGCTGGTGGTGACAAGATCGGCGCGGGCTTCGTGGGACAGATCACCGCGAACTCCTTCATGAAGCGTGAGTTCGGCAAGAAGCTCATCGAGGAGTTCTTCCGCAACGAGGTGACCCTTACGCATGTGATCGACACGTCAGGCGCCTACATCCCCGGGCACGGAACGCCGACAGTGATCCTGGTGGGGCGGAACCTGGTGCCCTCGCACACAGGAAGCATCCGGGCGGTCCTGGGTATCCGGGGTGAGCCCAGTCAGCCCGAGAATCCGACTGAAGGGCTGGTGTGGTCTGCAATTGTGGAGCAGATCGGAGATCCAGGTCAACTAGTTTCCGAGTGGGTGAGTGTTGCTGACTTTCCCTGGCGAGACTTTACGGTTCATCCTTGGAGTCTGTCGGGTGGGGGTGCAGGAGATGTGGTCCAGGTGATCGAGTCTGGTGCGCGAGGCTTGGCTGGGTGCATCGAAAAACCCGTGGGTAGGGCGATTCGAGCAGGGGCAGACGAAGCATATATGCGCCCTTCGCGCTCTACCTACAGCCCGCCCGGTGCTGCTCGTGGGCTCAAGGATCTGGCAGTAGGCGAAGTTATTAGAGATTGGGACTTGTCTCCCTCGGAGAAGATTTGGTATCCATACCATTCTTTGGAGGATGTGCTATCTCTGGTCAAATTTGATCTTTGGCCTCTTCGTTCTGTTCTTGCTGCCCGAAGAACATTCAAGGGAAACATGGAAGATGCGGGTCTCTCATGGTGGGAGTACATGCAACATACTGCATCTGCGTATTCGACTCCTGAGTCGATCGTCTTTGCTTTTGTGGCTACGCATAACCACTTCGTGCTTGATCGGGGTGGGAAGGTCTTCAAGCAGTCGGCTCCGGTGATTAAGTTGCCGGAGGGGGCTACTGAGGACCAACATCTGGAGTTGCTGGGGGTGTTGAACTCGTCGGCGGCGTGCTTCTGGCTCAAGCAGGTGAGCCAGTCCAAGGGTAACGGCGGCATCGGTGGGGGAATCTCTGACGAACTGTGGGAGCACCGGTTCGAGTTCACTGGCACCAAGCTCCAAGAATTCCCGCTTCCTCAGAAGCTTCCCCTGGCTCGATCCAAGGAGCTTGACGCGCTCGCGCAGAAGCTTTCTTCCCTTGAACCCTCCACAGTCGTGGAGTCGGCGACCCCGACCGCAGAACTCCTCAAGGACGCGCACGCCGACCACGTCGCCACCCGTCAGCGGATGATCGCTCTCCAGGAGGAACTCGACTGGGACGTCTACCACCGCTACAACCTCATCTCCGACGCCCAACTTGCTGAGCTGACGATCCCCGACACCGCTGACGTCCCCAGGATCAACCTGGGAGAGCGGGCCTTCGAGATCGTGCTCGCGCGCAAGATGGTCGCGGGCGAAGCCTCCACCGAGTGGTTCAACAGGCACGGCTCCACGCCCATCACTGAAATCCCCTCCCACTGGCCGGACGCCTACAAGCAGGTCGTCACCAAGCGCATCGAACTCATCGAGTCCGACAAGAACATCAACCTCCTCGAACGCCCCGAGTACAAGCGCCGCTGGCAGTCCGAACCCTGGGAGAAGAAGCAGAAGGCCGCCCTCAAGTCCTGGCTGCTGGACAAGTGTGAGGACCGCCGCCTCTGGTTCACCACCGACGACTACGGCGACGAACGCACCCGCCCGCTCTCCGTCCGCGCCCTGGCCAACCGGGTCCGCGACCTGTTCCCCGAGGCCGCCGAGGTCGCCGCGCTCTACGACTCCGCCACGGACTTCGGGCAGGTCATCGAGGAGATCACCAAGACCGAGCACGTCCCCTACCTCGCGGCCCTGCGCTACAAGGACACCGGCATGCGCAAGCGCGCCGACTGGGAGCACGTGTGGGACCTCCAGCGCCAGGAGGACAAGCTCAACGCCGACCTCGCCGAGGGCGAGCAGGAGAAGCGCCTCGACACCCCCGTCCCGCCCAAGTACACGTCCGCGGACTTCCGTCGGAACGAGTACTGGGCCAACCGGGGCAAGCTCGACGTCCCCAAGGAGCGGTTCGTCTCCTACCCGGGTGCCGAGACCGACACCGATCCGACCCTCCTGCTCGGTTGGGCCGGGTGGGACCACGCTCAGCAGGCCGACGCTCTGGCCACCCTCGCCCACGAGCGCCGCGACGAACTCGGCTGGGGCGGTGAGGACACCCGGGACAAGTTGGTGCCCCTCCTGGCCGGGCTCCTCGAACTGCTGCCCTGGGTCGAGCAGTGGCACACCGAGACCGACGAGTACGGTGACACCCCCGCCGAGCACGTTCGGGAGGACCTCACGGACCTGCGCAACTCCACCGGCATCACCGACTCGGAGATGACCGACTGGCGTCCCCCGGCACCGACCCGGGCTCGGCGCAAGAAGTCCTGACACCCACCCCTCGACCCCGGGTCGGACGACGACTCCGGCCCGGGGCCACATCCGGCCACACTCGGCCACCGTCCGCCGGGCACCCCCGGACAACACCCGGGAACGCCCCGAAGTCCGGCCGGTGACCGTACCGACACCGCACACCGCCCGCCTGACATGGGCGTTCCCCGGCACCGGAACACCCCTTCTTTCGCACTCCTCATGTCCGACCCGGGACCTTCGTCGGTGTGGAACCGCCACAGCCAGGGCATAGGCTGGAAACCCCTGATAGAACACCTGGGGCCGCGTACCACAATCCTCCCGATGTCCCCACCGCACAGGGCATCCCGGAGTCCGGTCACGCGGGCTCCTCCACCGGCGACCCCACTCACCGCACCCCGGTCTCCGACCCGACCCGATGGCAGAAAGGCGCACCCTGGCGATGACGACCCCTCCCCCCGGCCCGGGCGGCAACGGCAACGGCCGAGTCATCAGCGACCTGATCGACATCCCCGAGGCCGTCCAGGACGGCGATCTGGTCGTCAAGCTCACCGAGAGCGCCACCACCCGCCAGGCCCAGGCCATCGCCGAGTACGTGGTCACCCCCCAGCTCGCCGAGTGCTTCGACCAGGCCCTGGAGACCATCCGCTCCTCCGTCGCCGACGGCAAGTCCCAGGCCGCCTACCTGCACGGCTCCTTCGGTGCCGGTAAGAGCCACTTCCTCGCCGTGCTCTCCGCGATCCTCGACCACCACCCCGACGCGCGCGGCAAGCCCGGCCTGGCCGACATCCTCGCCAAGCACGACACCTGGCTCGCGAACAAGAACTTCATCGAGGTCAAGGCGCACCTGGTCGAGGAGACCGTGTCCATCGAGGCCAACATCCTCGGCGGGTATGTCCGCCAGGTTCGCGCCGACCACCCCGACGCCCCCGTTCCGGCCGTCTACCGCGCCGACGGGCTACTGGCCGATGCCCGCGAGCTGCGCGCCAACCTCGGGGACGACGCCTTCATCGCCCAGCTTCCCGCCCGGGGCTCCACGTCCGATGACGGCCAGGGCAGCGGCGGCGCCGACGTGTGGGGCGCCTTCGGCGGCCCCGCCGCCTGGACCACCGACACCCTCGACCAGGCGTTCGCCGTCCACCCCGAGAGCACCGACTCCACCGAACGCACCCTGCGCGAGGAACTGGTCAGCGCCCTGCTCGGCGGCCCGTTCAAGCGCTACGCCGCCAGCGTCGGCGACTCCGGGGACGCCTACCTCGGCATCGACGAGGGCCTGTCGGTCATCAGCCGCCACGCCAAGGAGCACCTGGGCTGCGACGCCGTCGTCCTGCTCCTGGACGAGCTGATCCTGCGCTTCACCGCCTTCATCGGCGACGAGGCGCGCATCAACGGCGAGATCCAGAAGATCGCCAAGCTCGTCGAGTCCTCCCACAGCCACCGGCCCGCGCCCATCATCAGCCTCGTGCCCCGCCAGCGCGACCTGCGCGACCTGGTCGGCCTCGGCGGCGGAACCGAGGGCATCTCCCAGACCATCAGCTACTGGGACGGCCGCTTCGGCCACATCAAGCTCGCCGACGCCAACCTCACCGAGGTGGTGCGCCACCGCCTCATCAAGCCGCGCGACGCCGCCGCGGAGGCCGAGATCGACACCGCCTTCGAGCGGATGCGCAACACCCGCGCCGAGGTGCGCGACACCCTCCTGGACAGCGACGGCGGCGCCGACACCAGCACCTGGGAGGACTTCCGCAACCTCTACCCGTTCAGCCCCGCCCTGCTGCACGTCATGGTGGACCTGTCCGCGGCGCTCCAACGCCAGCGCAGCGCGCTCAAGCTCCTCCTGCAACTGCTGGTCAACCACCGCACCAGCCTGCCGGTCGGGCAGATGGTGCCGCTCGGCGCGGTCTTCGACGTCCTCTTCGAGGGGGAGTCCCGCCCCTTCAAGGACCAGCTCAGCGCCGAGTACGCCAAGATCAGCACCTTCTACCGCAACCGGGTGCGGCCCTGGCTGCTGGACAAGCACCGGCTCACCGAGGCCGACACGGCCGGGATCGACGTGCGCTCCCCGTTCCGCCGCGACGACCTGCTCGTCAAGACCCTGCTGCTGAGCGCGCTCACCCCCAACGTGCCCGCGCTGAAGGACCTGACCGCCAGCCGCGCCATCGCCCTCAACCAGGGCATCGTCAAGGCCCGCCGCACCGGCCAGGACGTCACCGCCGTCACCCAGTTCTTCAAGGACATGGCCGCCCAGTTCGGCGAGGTGCGCGTCGGCGCCCAGTCCACCAACCCCACCATCTCGCTCAACCTGCTGCGCGTGGACACCGAGGCGCTCATGCGCAGCGCCTACCCGGCCGCCAACGACCCCGCCCTGCGCCACCTGTTCAAGCGCCTGCTCTGGGAGGAGCTCGGACTGGACGCGGGAACCGAGCGGACCACCGTCGTGTGGCGCGGCACCCAGCGCACGGTCGAGATCGTCTTCGGCAACGTCCGTTCGCCCGAGGACATGGACCGGGAGGACTTCCAACCGCTGGCGGCCAACGCCGTGCGGGTGGTCGTCGACTACCCCTTCGACGAGGGCGACCACAACCCCACCGAGGACCGGCACCGGGTGCAGACGCTGCGCCAGGAGTTCACCGAACCCGTCGCCGGGCTGGTGTGGCTGCCCACCTTCCTGTCCCCGAACCGGATCGAGGACGCCCGCCGGATCCTCATGATGGAGTACCTCCTCCAACCGGGCATCGTGGAGGAGAAGGCGCCCGACTGGAGCAGCGACGACCGCCGCGAGGCCCGCGCCCAGCTCGACAACCAGCGCAACCAGCTCACCAACCAGGTCCGGTCCCTGTTGCGCGGCGCCTACGGGCTCGTCGAGGCCGGCCCCGACAGCGGCGACTACGGGGCCCAGGCGGACCCGCACATCGAGCCGCTGCCGTCGTCGCTGTCCATCCCGCTGGAGGCGGGCAGCCAGTTCCCCGCGGCATTGGAACGCGTCACCTTCAAGCTGCTGGACCACCTGTACCCGGAGCACCCGGACCTGTCCAGCCCCACCGGCAAGGCCGCGGTGCGCCGCAGTGAACTCAGCACCGTGCTCGCCGCCGTCGAGTCCGCCAAGGCCGACAAGCTCAACCGGTACGAGCCGCCCAAGACCGACCTGAACGTGCTGCGCCGCATAGCCGACCCCCTGCACATCGCCACCGTCACCGAGGTGTTCGTGCTGCGCGACGACTGGGTGCGCAGGATCGACCGGTACGCCAGCATCGACCAGGCCACCAGCACCGACGTCAACGTCGGCAAGCTCAAGGAGTGGATCCGCACCCGCGAGGACGGTCAGGGCCTGCCCGAGGACATCGTCGACCTCATCGTGCAGGTCTACGCCGTCCAGAGCGACCGCGCCTGGATCCGGGGCGGCAAGCGCTACACCGGCGCCACCTTCGGCCAGCTCGCCGGTGACATCGTGCTGCGCCGCCAGGAGCTGCCCTCCGAGGAGGACTTCGAGCGGGCCAACGAGCGCGCCGAGCGGATCTTCGGGCTCACCCGCCAGCCGCTGCGCAGCGCCCGCGCCGTCCAACGCCTGGCCGAACAGCTCAAGGAACAGGCCCGCCGCCTCCAGTCGGGCACCGAACACCTGGTCGGACAGCTCACCCGGCACGCCCGGGTCCTGGGGCTGGACGACGACGCGCCCCGCCTGCGTACCGCCCGCGCGTGCGACGACCTCCTCGGCCGCCTGGGTGGTCTGACCGACGACACCGAGCTGGTCACCGCTCTCGGACAGGCCGCCCTGCCCGGAGAGGCCGGGGTGTACAAGATGGCCATGACCGGCGCCGGAAACCTGGCCAGCGCTCTGGACGCCGCCCAGTGGGAGCTGCTGGAGGCCCTCGAACCACTGGCCCGCGAAGGCGGTGACCAGTCCGACCAAGCCGCCGGAATCCTCGCCCGTCTCCAGGAGACCGCGCGCCACGACGAGAGCAGCAGGCGTCTGGCCACCGCCCTCAGTGCAGCCAACAAGGAGGCCGTCGCCCTGCTCGTGCGCAAGCCCTCCAAACACACCGAGAAGGAGGGTTCGGGCAAGGGGAACGGGACATCCGAGAACACGGGTAACGACAGCGGTCCGGAGCCCCAGCCGCAGGAGACCGTCTCCTGGGTGCGGGTCGACTCCCACGACGACGTGGCCACCACCGTCGCCAAGCTCCGCCGCGACCTCGGCATCCCCGAGGGCAGGGCCATCCAGATCACCATCCGGGAGGCCGAGTGACCGCCACCCGAGGCACCGCCCCCGCCCCCACCGCACTCGGACGGGTCAACGAGGAGGCCGTCACCAGCGCACTCCAGCGCGCCCTGGAGGCCGAACAGCGCCGGGTCGACAAGGGCCACCGGCCCTCCGCCGCCCGCGCCCTCGCCCTGTCCGCCGACCCGCACTGGGAGGGCCCAGACACCCTCAGCGTGCGCCACGGCGACGCGGACCTGACCGTGCGCGTCGCGGGCGCGGACAGCGTCCTGGCCATTGTGCGCGAACTCAGCCTGCTCGGTGAGGACGTCGACCACCTCGTCGTGCTCACTCCGCTCGACCCCGCCGACTTCGGCGAGGCGCTGCTGGGCAGGTTCCTCGGCGAGGACGTCACCCGACTCAACGACTGGGAACTGCTCGCCACCGACCTCAAGGTCACCGGCATCGACCCGCGCCTGTACTCGGGCCGGTGGAGCTGGCTCGCCCACACCCTGCGCGGCATCCGCGCCACCCGGCAGCTACGCCTGGGCACCGGCGTGCTCAAGCTCGAACAGGCCCTGTCCATCGCGGTGTCCGTGCGCTTCGGCCGTGAGCCAGGCGAACAGGTCGACAGCGCCGCCCTTCTGGAGTGGACCCGCGACCCCCACGCCGTGGCCGCGTTCACCCGACTGGGCGAGGACGAACGCGACGAGCTGCGCGCCGCCGCCGTGGAGGCCCTGGGCGCCGTCCCCCGCGTTCTCTTCACCCTCCTGGACCGCGGCCACGCCCTGGACGCCATCCCCATCGGACTGACCCTGGGCGAGCTGGCCCGGGCCGCGCGCGACGAACAACCCGGTGCGGAACAGCGGCGCGGGGTCGCCCACAACGCCCTCATCCGGGCGCAGGAACGCTACTTCGGGCTGAGTCGGCCCAGCTCCCGGGACCTGGACGAGTTCGGCAAGTCGTGCGTCGCGGCGCTTCTGCGTCTGCTCGACCTGTCCGACCCCGTCCACGCCGACGAGACCATCCGCCGCGCCGAGGAGCTCCTCCTCCAGCTCGACGCCGGATCGATCGCCGAGACCAGCGGTCTGCTCGACGCCGGACTGCACAGCCGCATGGCCGACCTGGGCCGCGCCATCGGGGTCGCCCTCGGCGAGGGGAACGCGTCCGTCGGCGAGTCCCTGCCGCTTCCGCAGGACCTGCGCGAGGTGGAGGAGGCGCTGACCAGGCTGTCCGAACACCGCCGCCACGCCCCCGACAGCCGCTCCGGGCTGGTCGCGGTCAACGCGGTCCGACTCCTGCGCCGCCTGGCCACCGGCACCGCCGCGCACCCTCTGGGCGCGTCCGCGCCCACCACCACCCGGGCCTGGGTGCGCGCCCACGTGCGCGACACCGGGTGGGTGGACCGGGCCGCCTCCCTCATCTGGCACCACCACACCGAGGTGCCCGTCCTCGACCAGGCCCTGGCCACCCTCTACCACCGGGTCCGCGCGTGGCGGGCCCTCGTCGACGCCGAGTTCGCCACCGTCGTCAACCGGTGGAACGGCGGACACTCGCCCACCGACGAACAGCCGCGCGCGGAGAACCTGCTCGCCCACTTCGCCCGCCCCCTGGCTGTCGGGAACGCCCCCCTGGTCATCGTCCTGGACGGGATGAGCGCCGAGGTGGCCGTACAGCTCGCCGAACACGTCAACGCGCGCGGACGCCTCGTCGAGATCGGCCGCCAGGACACGGACGGCGACCCGGCCAGGGAAGGCGCGCTGGCCACCGTCCCGTCCACGACCAACTGCTCGCGGGCCTCACTGCTCACGGGCACCCTCACCACCGGCAAGCAGGACACCGAACGCAAGGGGTTCCGCGACCTGTGGGCGAGCCCGGGCTTCGGGCGCCGCGACGCCGTGCTCTACCACCAGCGCGACCTGGAGGCCGGGGCCGGACAGCACCTGCCCGTACGGGTCCAGGCACACCTGGAGGACACCGGCACCGTGGTCGGGGTCGTGCTCAACACCATCGACGACGCCCTGGCCAAGGGCCGGGAGGGCAACGACCCCACCTGGCGGCCGGAGCAGGTCGGCGCGCTCACCTCCCTCCTGGACGCCGCCGCACGCGTCGGGCGGCCCGTCCTGCTCACCTCCGACCACGGCCACGTGTGGGACCGCCAGGAGGCGCGCAAGACCCAGGCGGGCGAGTCCGCCCGGTACCGCACCGGGCAGCCCGGGGACGGCGAGGTCCTCGCCACCGGCGACCGGGTGCTCGTCGGTGACGGCCGCCTCGTGGTGCCCTACCGCGAGGACATCCGCTACACCGACCGCAAGGAGGGCTACCACGGCGGGTTCTCCGCCGCCGAGATGGTCATCCCCGTCCTGGCGTTCGTCCCCGTGCTCGACCGGGCGCCCAAGGGGTGGTCCCGGCTCTCGCCCGCCGAGTCCGAACCCACGTGGTGGTCCCAACCGCTGGAGGGCACCGCCGCCCCCGTCGCGGAGGCCGGAACGGCATCCTCCCCCGTCCAGAGCGGACGGCCCGCACCGGCTGCCTCGGCTGTCTCCGGGCCTGTCCGGGACGCCGCGGGCGGTCGACACAAGAGCACGGACGGTCGACGGTCGCGCCCCAAGCCCGCACCGGACCAGACCCCCGCGCTGTTCGGGGACGAGGACCTGGCCCCCGACAGCCTGGGCGCCAGGGTGACCGCGACGGCTCTGTTCGAGGCCAGTCTCGCGCGCGTGGCCAAGGCGCCGTCCGCGCGGGAGATCGGCGCGGTCATCGACGCCCTCGTCGCCGCGGGCGGCACCCACCCGCGCCTGCCGGTCGGCGCCGCGGCCCGGGCCGCGGGCAAGTCCGAGGCCCCGCACCGGGCCGTGCGCTTCCTCAAGATGGTCGGCAAGGTCCTCAATCTCGAGTCCTACCCGGTCCTGACCCTGACCGACGGCGACCGCGGCGCGGAACTCAACACCTCCCTGCTCCACCAGCAGTTCCTCAGCGAAGGGAGCTGACCGTGACCACCGTCAGCGCCGCCCGCCGTGACGACGTCGTCGGAGCCCTGCGCCGCGGCACCGTCCCGCACAGCGGCCTCGACCTGTTCGCCGTGGGCCTGGACCGCTTCACCCACGCCCTGGACCGGGAACTGGGCTCGGTCACCAGCGGGGGAGCGGAGTTCAAGGCGGTCCGGGGCGAGTACGGGTCCGGCAAGACCTTCTTCGTCCGCTGGTTGGGGGAGCGGGCCAAACGCGCCAACTTCGCCGTCACCGAGATCCAGATCTCCGAGACCGAGACCCCGCTGCACCGGCTGGAGACCGTCTACCGGCGGCTGACCGAGCGCCTCACCACCGCCACCCAGCCGCCCAGCGCCCTGCGCGAGATCGTCGACAACTGGGTCTACGCCCTGGAGGAGGACGTCCTGGCCACCGGCGAGGTGGCCGAGGACGACGAGGAGGCGCTCGACGCGGCCGTCCTGGAGCTGCTGGAGCGGCGGCTGTCCGNCGCGGCTACCACCGGGCCCAGTCCGAGGGCGAACCCGCCATCGCCGAGGCGCTCATCGCCTGGCTCGGCGGGCAGCCCAACGTCGCCTCCGCCGCCAAACGCTACGCCGGGATCAAGGGCGACCTCGACCACTTCGGCGCCCTGGCCGCGCTCAAGGGTCTGCTCGTGCTGCTGCGCGACTGCGGCCACCCCGGGCTCCTCGTGGTCCTGGACGAGCTGGAGACCCTCCAGCGGGCCCGCACCGACACCCGGGAGAAGGGGCTCAACGCGTTGCGCCAGCTCCTGGACGAGATCGCCAACAAGCAGTTCCCCGGCCTGTACCTCGTCATCACCGGCACGCCCGCGTTCTTCGACGGCCCCCAGGGGGTCCAGCGCCTGGCGCCCCTGGCCCAGCGCCTGCACACCGACTTCCTGCCCGACCCGGCCCACGACAACCTGTACGCCACCCAGATCCGCCTGACCGGCTTCGACCTGGCCAAGCTGCACGAGCTGGGCGCGGCCGTCCGGGAGCTGTACGCCGACGGCGCCGACACCCCCGAGCGGGTGCGCGAGAAGGTCGACGACGGCTACCTGCTCGCCTTCGCCGAAGCCGTCGCCGGGGAGCTGGGCGGCCGGGTCGGTATCGCGCCCCGGCTGTTCCTGCGCAAACTCGTGGACGTGATGGACCGGGTCGACCAGAACCCCGACTTCGACCCCCGCGCGCACTACCGCCTGACCGTCGGCGGGCATGAGCTCACCGAGGTGGAACGCGGCTCCCACGTGCAGCGCGCCGCCAGCGCCGACGAGGTGGAACTGGACCTGTGAGCGGCGCCACCGAGGACCCCGGCGGGCCGGGCCCGAGCAGCCTCGACCTGCTCCACCCCACCCTGGCCCACCACGTCGTCAACACCCTCGGCTGGCCCGGGCTGCGTCCGCTGCAACGCGAGGCCCTGGCCCCGCTGATCGACGGCGGCGACGCGGTCCTGCTCGCGCCCACCGCCGGGGGCAAGACCGAGGCGGCGCTGTTCCCCCTGCTCACCGCCATGGCCGGGCGACCGGGGGACGGGCTGTCGCTGCTGTACGTGTGCCCCATCAAGGCGCTGCTCAACAACCTGCTGCCACGGGTCCAGGCCTACGCCGGGTGGATGGGGCGCACGGCCGAACTCTGGCACGGGGACGTCACCACGTCCGCGCGCCAACGCATCCTGCGGCGTCGGCCCGACATCCTGCTCACCACCCCGGAGTCCCTGGAGTCCATGCTGGTGAGCGTCAAGGTCGACCACCGGGCGTTCTTCACGAACCTGCACGCCATCGTCGTGGACGAGGTGCACGCCTTCGCCGGGGACGACCGCGGATGGCACCTGCTGGCCGTCCTGGAGCGGCTCGGCCGGGTGGCCGGGCGCCCCGTCCAGCGGGTGGGCCTGTCCGCCACCGTGGGCAACCCCGACGACCTGCTCACCTGGCTCCAGGGTTCGGCGGCGGGCAAGAGGCCAGGGCGGGTCATCGCTCCCGGGGTGCACCTGCCCGAGCCCGGCCGCGTGCCCGACGAGCCGCCGCCCGGCGACGTCGAACTCGACTACGTCGGCTCCCTCACCAACGCCGCCAAGGTCATCGCCTCCCTGCACCGGGGGGAGAAGCGCCTGGTGTTCTGCGACTCCCGCAAGTACGTGGAGGAACTCGGCCACGCGCTACGCGAGCTGGGCGTGACCACCTTCCTGTCCCACGCCTCCCTGTCCCTGGACGAGCGCCGCCGCGCAGAGGCCGCCTTCACCGAGGCCCGCGACTGCGTCATCGTCGCCACCAGCACCCTGGAACTGGGGATCGACGTCGGCGACCTCGACCGCGTGATCCAGATCAACGCACCCGGCACCGTCGCCTCCTTCCTCCAGCGCATCGGCCGCACCGGGCGGCGTCGGGGAAGCATCCGCAACTGCCTGTTCCTGGCGATCGACAAGGCCGGACTCCTGGACGCCGCCGGTCTCCTGCACCTGTGGGGGCGGCACTGGGTGGAACCCGTCGTCCCCACCCCCGAACCGCGGCACATCGTCGCCCAGCAGCTCCTGGCCCTGTGCCTGCAGGAGCCCGAGGTGGGTGCGAGCCTCTGGCCGGAGTGGTGGGGCGACCTCGAACCCTTCCACCAGGGCGAGCCGATCGCCGCCCACCTGATCAGGGAGGGGTTCATCGACCTGGACGGCGGGCTGATGATGATCGGCCCCGAGGCGGAGAAGCGCTTCGGCCACCGCCACTTCATGGAACTGACCAGCGTCTTCACCGCACCGCCGCAGTTCACCGCGCTGAACGGGCGCACCGAGATCGGCCGGGTGGACCCGGCGCTGCTGTCCTCCGACGAGGAACGGACCGGACCGCGCCGCCTTCTCCTGGCCGGGCGCACCTGGGTGGTGACCGGGGTGGACTGGCGCAGGCAGCGGTGCTTCGTCGACCCCGTCGAGGGGGGCGGAGGCAAGGCCAAGTGGGACTCGGGCGGCCACCTGGGCTCCTTCTTCCACCTCACCCGAGCGGTGCGCGAGGTGCTCCTGGGCGCCGATCCGCTGGTGCGGCTCACCCGCAGGGCGGTCAACGCCCTGGCCGAGGCGCGTGAGGAGCACATCGACCTCGTGCACCCCGCAGGGTCGGTGATCGTGCGCGCCGCCAACGGCGACCTGCGCTGGTGGACCTGGGCCGGTGCCCGGGCCAACCTCACCCTGATCGCCAGCCTGGGAAACGCCGCCGACCCCAAGCAGCAGCCCAACGACGCGTGCCTGCGACTGAACGCCGACCTGGACCCGCGCACCTGGGTCGCGGCCAAGAAGGCCGCTCGGGAGAGCGTCACCCTGCCCACCGTGGCCACACGGGCCCTGGAGGGGCTCAAGTTCAACGCCGCCCTGCCCAAGCACCTGGCCGAACGCACGCTGTCCGCGCGCCTCGCCGACGTGGAGGGGGCGCGTACTCTCCTCACAGAAAGCACCCGGTTCATTGCCCAGTGACGACTCTGCCGTACCAGAGGACCCGCTCGCCCGTATTTCCCGGCGGGTGGAGAAGTTCGCCGAGGAAACCGAACAGAGGGCAGGTGAGGCAGCTGCGGGGCGGATCCAGCGACTGCTCGAAACCTACCGTGAACCGGAGTACCGGAGGGGAGTCCACGCGGCACTCGCCGAACTGAACGAGTCCACGGAGCCGTCTGAGGAGGACTGGCAACGCTCCTTCGAGGAACTCGAGTCACTCGTCGAGCCGCTGCTGAAAGCCGGATGGTGGATGTTCGACGAGTTCCAGGAGGGTTACCACGAACCAGGCCACGGTCCGACGATCACCGCCCGGCTCGTCCGTTCCGGAGTGGTTCTCCTGGCCGAATACGACGTGTGGGCACAGCGGATCTGCTTTTCCTCGGACGAGTTCCCCGCAGCCGAGATGAACTCGCTGTACCCGCTCATCGAACCGCTCGACGCACCCGTGACGTTGGACACCGGTCCCAGCAGCGAGGCGGCTACAGGTACGATCGCTCGACGGCTCGGAGCGCTCGGACTCCTGGACCCCCTCCACATGAAGGCCGCCGAGGGCAGTGACGTCAGCACCGACGAACTCCTCTCCTGTGCCTACGCCGACTGGATCTTCGCACCGGCGGCCGCCTACAGCGGGCTCTCAAGGGAGGAGCTGGGGACCAGGCTGAACCAGGAGGAGGGGTTCAGGACCTACTACGAGTTCGTTCGGGGCCTGGTGGGACGGGACGTGTTCCCCGACTACGTTCCCAGCGCGGCGGCGATCGGCGTCGCGCTGTGGTGCTGGAGGAACGAGACGGCCGTGGAAGGCCATCACCTGCCCGACGACGTTCTCATGGCGCGGGTCAACATCGCGGTGACCAAGGCGGTCATGCCCTATCTCGACGACGTCGAGGGGACCGATTGGGATGCGATCGAAGCTCGGCTCACGGATTCCGATGGGGCTCTTCCCGACGGGCGGAAGATCTCCGGCCTGTTCGGTGAGGGGTGGCCGGAGGTACGAAGGACGGTGTCCGAACAGCTGCGCTTGTGGAAGCGCCTCGACGAGGACCTTCTCGGCCCCGAAGCGACCTTGCGGCTGCTCAGCGTCGGCGGAGCGACAAGCTACACGCGCCACTGGTGGGGCCGGGGCCGCTGGGACGCCATCTGCGAGCGGATCGTACGCGACGCGATCCAAGCGAGGGTTCCGCTTCCTGGGGTTTACCGCGACACCACGGCGGAGACCCTGCTCAAGGACCTGTCGGAGCCCGATCTTCTGGACGACGAGACGCTGGACTGGCTCATCGACATGCCTGGCGCCGACGCGGACCAACCGGGAGGGCTGCGTCACCATCCGGAGGCTACCCGCCCCGTAACCAGGGAGTTCACCATCCACCTTCTCGCGGAGGCGAGCGAGGATGAGGATAAACGGAGGTGGTCCCCGACCATGGTGTTGAGTCACCTCACCTGCGCAGAAGTCGGATCTTCGGGAACATCGTGACGGTGTCGTGCCGGTCTGCGCGATCGAGGAGTGTCCGGGCCACGGTGAGCGCGTTGTGGGGGTACGGCTCACGGCTGCGGTAACGCATGCTTCCGAGCATTCGGAAGGAGCCCCCGGGAACCGCTGCGCGCGGTTCGGTGCCGCTTCGAGCGCGTCGACACCGCTTGGTGGGCAAAGCAGTCACTCTTGTGTCCCCGGACGTTGCGAGTCACGGATACGCACCACAGCGCTGCACACGAACTCCCAGCTCGGGGGTGGTCCCCAAGGGTGTGTGGTCAAGGCTGTCGGCACCGGGCTCGAGGACTCCAGTGAATAGTCCGGTAGCGGTCGGAGAGAGAAGTCCGCCGTTCAGGAGCGCGCCACGCGCGTGTGAGGCGTGCTCGGCCGGAGAACCGCGCTTCCGGCCGTTCAGGGCACTGTCCCGGGAACGGACGAGCCGGGTACGCCCTTCGGGGACCTAGTTGTTCACTGTCCTCCTCCAGGAGCAGGACGCCACTCATTGGCTCCGGCCACGTCCGGAAGGCCGTTGCGTCCCGAGCCGCAGCACCGCCTCCCCCAGGTCCGCCCGTCGCCCTCCACCACCCTCAAAGAACGCCTTCGGCGCGGTCTCGCCTCTTACCCCCACCTGTTCATCTGGTTCGGGGAGTCCACGCTCTCCTACTGGGTCGCGGGCCCCGCCGGCCTGGCCGAAGCCTCCGGCCCCGACTCCCTCACACGCATCCTCGAACGGGTCCCGACCCGCCTCTGATCGGCTGCGACCCCCGGCGATGGCCGCGCCCGAGACCGGAGCGGTCGCCGTTGACGTAGGCCCCGACGTGGAGCTTCGCCTCACCCGCTTTGACCTGTGCGGAGAACCGCAAGTACGTTCTACGTCGATCGTCGCCTATGTCCGTCCAACCCAGTGGAGCACCAAAGTGAACAGTGAAGCCGTCGAGCAGGCGGCCGCCGTCCCCGGATGGTTTCAGGACAACCTCGATCTGCTGGTCGGCGTTCCCCTGCGGATCCTCCTCATCATCCTCGGCGCGCTGATCGTCCGAGCGGTGGCCAGGCGCGCGATCTCCCGCGCCGTGGAACGCCTCCTGCAGCCCTCCGAAGGGGAGAACGCGCCGAACCGCTCCGCCCGGGGCCCCGCGGTCCTCCAGCGCGACGCGTCCCGGGCCAGCGAGAGGCGCCAGCAGCGGGCCCGCACCATCGGTTCGGTGCTCAGCAGCTTCACGACCATCGTCGTCGTGGGGACGGCCCTGGCGATGATCCTCGACCAGGTCGGCATCGCCCTCGGTCCCCTGCTGGCCAGTGCGGGAGTGGTCGGCCTGGCGATCGGCTTCGGTGCCCAGAGTCTGGTCGCCGACTACCTGGCCGGCATGCTCATCATGATCGAGGACCAGTACGGCGTCGGTGACGTCGTCGACCTCGGTGAGGCGGTCGGCACGGTCGAGAGCGTGGGTCTGCGGCTCACCCAGGTCCGCGACATCAACGGCGGCCTGTGGCACATCCGCAACGGCGAGATCCAGCGGGTGCGCAACGACAGCCAGGACTGGGCCCGCGCCGTCCTCGACGTCTCCGTGTCCTACGAGTCCAACCTGGAGAAGGTCTACGAGGCCTTGGAGCGGACCGGCCGGGAGATGCGCAAGGACCCGCAGTTCGAGGGCATCCTCCTGGAGGACCCGTCGATCTGGGGTGTGCAGTCCCTGGACGCGGACGGCGTCGTCGTGCGCTTCGTCGTCAAGACCGTTCCGCTCGAGCAGTGGGCCGTGACCCGTGAACTGCGCCGCCGCGTGAAGGCGTCCCTGGACGCCGCGGGAATCGAGATTCCCTTCCCCCAGCGCACCGTCTGGATGCGCACCGACGGCGGTTCCACCGCCTGACGGGGCCGCCCTGATCGAGATGGGCTGCCACGTGATGGCCGCGCACGCCGGGTGAGCGTGCGCGGCCATCATCTTGGTCCTGATTTCTCGGACCGCTCGCGCGATCCTTCCGTGGGCCGCCCGCCCGGCCTGGTGCGGCTCACGGGGTGTTCCCCCCTGCACGACGCCCGCACCGTGGAACCCCTCAGCCCGATGAGTGCCACCGGGGACGTGAACGGTATGGACTCGCCCGGCGGCGGCCCGACGCCTCACCCCCGGCTGCGGGCCTTGTGGGCGGCCCGCCGGGCCGCCTTGGCCACCCGCCTGTCCGGGTGCAGCCGCCCCAGGGTCTCCAACGCCGTGACGGTCTGGGGGTGGTCCACCCGCCACAGGTCGTCGGCGGTCTCGAGCACCATCCGCCCGATGGACCCTCCGTCCGCCTCCTCGTTGAGGGCGAACAACGTGCTGACCTGGTACTCGCCCAGTTCCATCGGCCCGGCGACGGTGTCGATGACCATCCAGGGGCCGTGCTCGCTGAACATCCGCCGCCCCTCCTCCCGGGAGAGCGCGTCGGAGCTGAGCAGCGCGCTGGCCGCGAGGCCGACCATGGTCCTTCGGTCCGATCCGAGCAGGGCGCGCAGCGCGGGCGCGGTCCGCTCACCCAGCGAGTTGAGCACCATCGCGCCCAGGGCGCGGCGCGCGGCCCCGTGGCCGGTCGGCGCCGCGGCGGCCTCGGCGATCTCCCGCACCGCCTCGTCCGCCGTGCGGTTGGCCGCCCACGGCGTGACCTCGGCGGTGTGGTACTCCCTCGGCAGCGCCGCCAGCGCGTCGAGGAGCTCGTCCGCCCCGGCCGTGGCCAGGGACCCACTCAGCGGTGCCGGGATTCCCCAACCGAGCAGGAGCTCCCGGGTCCCGAACCGGCCCAGGGGGGTGAGCGCGACCGAGCAGTCGATGACCCCGGCCGCGTGGGCGGCCTCCTCCTCAGCCTGGTCGGGGACGCGCGAGCGGGTGTGCCCCGGCCGGTACAGGGCCGCGAGGGGCGGGGGAGTGCGATCGGTCAGCCGCACCGCGCCGATCCCGGCGAGCTCGTGCACCGCGGCGTAGAGGATCTCGGTCATGAGCTCCTCCCACCTCTCGGCGTCCGGGGCGGGAAAGAGGCTCACTCCGTCTTCCCGGGGGACCAGCGCTCCGGCCAGCTCGGCGAGGGGGAACTCGGTGCCGTCGGGCGCCTCGTACAGGGAGCGCAGGGTCGGGGGAAGGACGTCGGACCCGTCGATCCCCGAGCGGCGGTAACCGCCCGGGGTGGGCGGACCCTCGATGACCGCCTCGAACAGGTCCGTCCACAGGTCCAGCACCCGTTCGGGGTCCGCCTCCAGTCCGTGGACCGCGCCGGTGGGGCGCGCGGTGGTGGCCCGTACCTCGACCAGACCCAGCTCGACGGCCGCCTCCCAGGGCAGCAGGAAGTCGAGGAGGTCCCTGGCGGTCCGGCTGTGCCGCAGGGCCTCGGCGCGCTCGGTGGCCTCCTTCTCGGAGACGACCGGCCACAGGTCGAGTTCCTCGACCGCGGCGCGGGCGTCGGTGGGGCGGGGCACGCCGGTACCGGTCAGTTTCCGGCTCGGGGCGGTCCACCGGGCCAGCCGGACCGCGCCGAGCAGCAACGGGGCGTCCAGGGCCGTGCGGGCGAGCTCGTCCGCCGGGGGGAGCGTCACCGGCCGGGCGGGGTCGGCGCGTGCGGCGGCGTCGGCGGGCTCGTCCAGGGGCAGTGCCCCGACCGCCGCGCGCAGCGCCTCCCCGATCTCTCCGACCTCGAGGTCGTCGGGGGCGAGCAGCCCCACCCAGGCCCGCTGCTCCTCGGCCTCGCCGTGGGAACCGTCCTGGATCTCGTCGGGATGGTCGCGCAGGTGGCGCAGGTGTTCGTACCCCTCGGCGCCGCCGCAGTCCTCGGGCGGGCAGCCGCCGTGGCCGTCAAGGAACCGCGGGTAGACGGTGCCGGTCGCGGCCTCGCCGACGTCCTCCACGGTGATGGTGTGCCGCCAGTCGTCGCCGAAGTCGTAGCCATAGGTGCCCTGGGAACCGGGGCGCCGCAGGACGTCACCGACCCTGGCCGCGCGCTCGTCCCGGTCGGGGGGACCGAACCCGGGATGGTCGTCCGCGTGGCCGCTGTAGCGCCGTCCGCCGAACTCGAAGGTGTGCAGGTGTTCGTCGTTCCAGCCCATGACCGCCTGGATGACCGTGTGCAGTTCGTCGAGGCGGGTGACGGAGGGTACTTCGACGCGGCGCCACACCGGAGGGTTGGTGCCGTCGAGGGCGATCGTGAGCCGGTGGACCCGATGCGACGTTGCGCGGCGTGCCATACCCTCTCCCTGAGGCTTGCTGCGGTTCGGTGCTCTCAGTTCTAGCGGTCGGCCTCGGGGAAGCACGGCGGTTTCGGGAAATCCGCGCGGAGAAGGGCACGAGACGGGTTCCGCGCGGGTCCGACGGGCCGGACCCGCCGCCGGACGCGGGACGCAACGCCGCCCCCGACCGTCCGTGTCGGGGGCGGGCGGTAGGTTCCTCGGGACACCCGCACGAAGCATCGGAGAAACCCCCACCATGCCCTCCTCCACCGCCTGCCGCCTCGTCTACTGCGAGGGGTGGGACCCCGCCACCGCCCGCCCCGTCGGCCTGTTGGCCCCGGGCGCCGCACGGGAACGCGACGAGGCCGGTGAACAGTACGCCGTGCTCGTCCGGGACCCCGGGGGCGACCCGCTCGTCCTACTGGAGATCGCCTGGTCGCATGACCACTGCGGGGTCTGGCTGTTCGACGCCGACGGCGAGCGGCGCACCCACCACCGCTACGCGCGCCGGGAGGACGGCGCGCTCACCCTCACCCACAGCCGACGCTGGCCGGACCCCGCCGCCACGGAGGGCACCGACGCGGACCAGGGGCTCGTGCTGACCACCGTCGTGCTGATGGGGTCGGAGTGGGCGAGCTACCACAACGACTACCTCGGCGGTGGGCGCACCACCGTCAACCGGTGGCCGGACGAGGACCTCGTGGCCATCGCGAACCTGTCGGCGCCCGGGTTCGGCCGCTGGGAGGAACTCCTGGCGCTGCACCCCCGGCTACGCGAGACGTCCGTCCGGTTGAGTGACGCCGACGTCGAGCCCGACTCCGCTCCCGTGCCCGCGCCCTGGAGTCCTCCGGGCCCGTTGGCGCCGGTCGGCGTCGACGAGCTCTTCCGGCCGGGGACGCGACACCGGGACGCGCGGTGGAAGAGCGCGGGCACGGTCGAGGTGCACGACATCGGGACGATCGCCCTGCCCACCGGGCGGCTCCTCGTCTGTGACCCCTCCCGGCTGGTGGACGCCGAGGAGGAGCAGGCCCTGGCGGTCCCCCTGCCGCCCGGCGATCACCCCATGCGGCTGTCGGTGCTGCGCTCCACCGCTCCCGACCGGGAGTTCGCCCTGGTGGCGGGCCTGCGGATCGACGTCGCGGATTTGGCGGGAACTCCGGTCGACTCCTGGGAGATGGCCCTGAGCCCGGGCCAGGACTTCCACGTCCTCGGCGAGGGTCAGTTCTTCGGCGTGCTGGTGGACGGCGGCAGCGGTGTGGTCAGTGCCTGCGACGTGTCATGTCTGCCCCACGTCAAGGAACTGTTCCTGGAGTCGGAGCGCGACCACAACCTCGTCATCGGCCACACGGGGCAGGAGCGGGAGCGGTTCGCCGACCGGGAACGGCGGATGCGGGAGGCGGCCCGCGCCTTCCTCGACGCCCCCGGCTCCCACACGGCCCAGGTGTTCGCGGGTACCGTCGGCGACTCCATGGGCGGGGAGGCGCACACCCGGCACGGTGTGCTCCTGCTGCGGCGCCTGGCCCACGCGATCGTCCACACGGAGGCCCCCGATCCCCTCGCCTCCACCGACCCCCGTGCGCGGTCCGGGGACACCAGCCACTGGTCCAGGACCCTGGACGAGCCCGTCAGTGGCGGGGACCCGG
>NZ_ANBC01000113.1 GCF_000341125.1 Nocardiopsis lucentensis DSM 44048
CACCGCCGACGGCCGCGTCGCCGCCCTGGTCGTCGACACCCGGGTCATCGACCGGCCCCTGGAGATGTAGCCGTTCGGGCGCGTTCCATGGGCGACCCCACCAGCCGGTCGAGGCACCTGGAAGCGGTGGGTCCGCCATCTCGGTGAGGGCGGTTCGCGGACACCTGTCATCGGCGGAGCCCTCCTCGGGGCCTCCCCCTCATCGTGTCCATCCACGGCCACGGGGGCGAGGCGCGGGACATCCCCGCCCCCGCCCCTACCCGTGACCCCCCTGCGCCTGCGTGCCCAGAAGGCTCAGGATGTCGCTGTCCCCGCGATCGTCCAGGCGCTCCCGTACCCGCTCCTCGGAGGCGTCCGAGGGGAGGCCGAGCGCCGCGGCGAGGGCGGCCACCGCGCCGGAGCCGGTGGCCGACGCGGGCACACCGGCCAGGTGCAGGGCACGGGTCAACGGGTCGGCGCCCGCGGAGTCGGCCGGGATCACCCGGCACCGCACGCGCCCCTCGCAGATGGTGATGAAGGCGTGGTCTCCGACGTTGGCGCCCTCCTCCACGAGCAGGGGGCGGACCGAACTCATCAGCGGCTGCTGCTTCCAGGCCGCCACCGCCTCGCGGTCGCCGATCAGCACCGGCATCCGTACGCCGGGGCGCATGCCCGTCCAGGCGGCGAAACCGTTCGGGATCGGAAAGCCCGAGCCGCGCAGGTGGTCGGCGTTGACCTCCACCCGCAGCCACCAGGTGCCGTCGGCGTCGGCGAAGCACCTGCGGGTGCGGTCGACGGAGCGGCGGGGGGGGGA
>NZ_ANBC01000114.1 GCF_000341125.1 Nocardiopsis lucentensis DSM 44048
ATCCACCCGGGCCGGGGGTGCGCGAACGCGCTGCCCGCCGTCAGGCCGCGCACGGTGGTCTCGGTGACGTCGAAGCGCCGGGAGATCGTCTCGGCGAGTTCGCAGACACGCATCTCGCCCCCGGCGCGCTCCAGTTCGCGGCGTACCGTCCCCTCGACGCCCAGGTATTCCTCACCACCCCACACGCGCAGACCGAACACGCGCCGGTCCCGCCGGATGAGGCGGTAGTCGTTGTGCAGCCGGTCCCGGAAACCGCCCTCGCTGAACTCGCCGCCGATGTGTTCGACGAGCTCGTCGACGTGCATGGGGCGTCCCGTCGCGGACAGGACGGCGAACGCCTTCTCCTGCAGGTTGCGCACCCACCGCAGGACGTGGTCCGCCAGGACGCGGGTCTGCGGCTGTGCCTCGATCCAGGCGCGCGCGTGCTCGGGGCGCACGCCCGCCTCGTGCACGATGTCCAGGACCTCGTCGAGTGGTACCGCGGTCCGATCCGCCAACAGATCCGCGAGGCGGTTGGCCAGGGTGTCGGCGGCCTCGGTCACGACCCAGTCCCCCTCGACGCGGTGCTCCGGGAGCAGTGTGAGGACGACGCGTCCCATCGGGACGTCCAGTGCGGGCGGACGCAGGGCGTACTCGGGGCGCAGGGCCCAGAACGCGTCGAGCGGGGCCGCCGTGCCCAGCGCGGCGGACACCTCCGCCGCGTGGGTCGTCAGGGGCTGGCCGGAGGGGGACGCCAACCAGGACCTCAGGTTCTGGTCGACCTGCTTGTTGATCTGGCGGACCCGTTCCCTGCTCACCCCGAAGTCGCTGCTGATGGCCTCCAGGGTCTCGGGCGCGTCCGTGAAGATCCGGCGCGAGGCCAGGGCGCGTCGGCGTTCGTCGCCCGCCTCGAGCCACCCGTTGATCGCGTCGAGCAGGGTGGTGTCGTGGCTCCCGTCCGGGACCGGTTCCCCCGCGGCGGGGGCGGGGGCGTCGTCGGCGGGTCCGTCGGCCGCGACGACCGCCTCCGCCTCCGCGCCGTCCCCTGTCTCCGGGGCCTCGGCCGACGCGACCCCGGTGCCCGATCGATCGCCCTCCATACCGGTGTCCGCGACGGTCGTCACCGTCTCGTCACCGTCCCGGGGACCGTCGTCCCCAGTGCCCTCCCGCGGCAGCCGTGCCAGGACGGCCAGGAACGCCTCCCGGAGCGCCTTCCGAGCACCCTCCTCCCCCAGCTGTTCGGTCAGCCGCCACAGCGGATTGGCGAGCGCCCGGTGTTCGTCCGAGACGCCCTCGACCTCCGCTCCCGCGAGAACGGACGCGTACAGCGCGGGCATGACCTCGCCCGGGGCCCGCCCCTCCCAGCGGTCGAGCGCCAGCCGGGCCATTCCCGAGGCGAGGTGGTCGGCCCCGACGCGACCCAGCACGAGCGGCAGGGGGG
>NZ_ANBC01000115.1 GCF_000341125.1 Nocardiopsis lucentensis DSM 44048
CGAGCGCCGTGCCGACCAGGTCGTCGCACGTGTGGTCGAGGGCGGGTACGAGGTGGGTGAGCCGGAAATCGACGGGTCGGGTCAAGGAGGGGCCTCTCACGTCGAGGGGGTGCCGTGGCCCTCATGATGCACGGCCCCTGTGACCAACTGATACCGAGGCCCATCCCACAACCGGGGCGACCCCGATGTCCTCGCAGGTCGCGGCGGCGGGTGACCGGTAACGGCCATCCGCGCCCACCGGGTGCGTCCGGTGTCGCTCAACGATGCGTGAGTGCGGTCGGGCACGCCCCGGTGCGCGATCCGTCACCGTCCCCCTGGTGCGTACTCACACGGAAACCCCCTCTGGCCTGCGGTAGTGTGGGCCCTCGTTGTCGCGTGGCCGCCGTGGACCCGGGGAGTTCCCCGTCCTTCCCGGAACCGCCCCGGCGACCCGGCGGGCCGCTGTCGACGTCCCGTCCCGCTCCACCGCGTGCCGGCTCCGCTCGGCGGCCGTCGCCACGACCCCGTCGCCGCCGGACACCGTACGGGCACGCCGGGCGGAGCCTTGCCGATACCGGCCCAGGCGCGCCGGTGCTTCCATTCGAGGGGCTTCCTCTACTCCATGTTCTCCACGCTGCGTTCACGCGCGTTCGCGCGAGGCAGACGTTCCGACCGCTGGGTCACCGGCGTGACCGGCGCCTTCCTGGCCGCGTTCGTCCTCGCGTCCCTACTCTCACCCCGAACGGTCGGGGCCGTGGTGGACACGGCCTTCACCTGGTCGGCGCGCTGGTTCGGCGCCTACTGGCAGCTCCTGATGCTGGCCACCTTCGTCGTCGTCACCGTCCTGGCCTTCTCCCGCTACGGCAGGGTCCGCATGGGCGGCGCCGACGCCCCCGAGTTCGGCCGGTTCACCTGGGTGGCGATGATCGCGACCACCCTGCTGGCCGCGGGAGGGGTGTTCTGGGCCGCGGCCGAACCCATCGCCCACTACGCCTCCGCGCCGCCGCGGTACGCCGACGCGGCGGGCGGAACCGAGAGAGCGGCCGTCGCGATGGCGCAGAGCTTCGTGCACTGGGGTTTCGTCGCCTGGGCCGCCGGCGGTTCGCTGGCCACCCTGGTCATGATGCGCGGTGTGGAGAAGGGCATGCCGCTGCGTCCGCGCACCCTGTTGTGGCCGCTGATGGGGGAGCGGGTGCGCACGCACTGGATCGGCGCGGTCGTCGACATCAGCTGCGTGCTCGCCGTGGTCGCCGGGACCGTGGGGCCGATCGGCTTCCTCGGACTGCAGATCTCCTACATCACCGGCGCGCTGTTCGGCCTGCCCGACACCTACGCCGTCCAGGCGCTGATCATCCTCGGTCTGACCGTCGTGGCCGCGATCTCCGTGCTGAGCGGCATCCACCGGGGTATCCAGCTGCTGAGCAGGGCCAACGTCTGGCTGGCCCTGGTGCTCATCGCCGCCGTCGTCAGTATGGCGTCGCTGCCCTTCGTCGTGGACCTCTACCTCCAGGCGAGCACCGTGCACGCGCGGGAGTTCCTGGCCATGAGCCTGTACCGGGGCGACGAGGTGTGGCTCGGGTACTGGACCCTGTTCTTCTTCGGCTGGTTCCTGGGCTTCGGCCCCATGATGGCGATCTTCTTCGCCCGCATCTCCCGGGGCCGCACCGTACGCGACATCTACGTCGGCGCGACGGTCCTGCCCACGGTGGTCACCACGGTCTGGTTCACCGCTCTGGGCGGTACCGGTATCTGGCTGGAGCAGCGGGACCCGGGGGCGGTCACCGGCCCCTACGCCGAGGACGGCCTGCCCGCGGCGGCGCTGTCCATCCTGGAGGCGCTGCCGATGACCGCGCTTCTGGGCGTGCTGACGGTTCTCGTGGCCCTGATCTTCCTGGCGTCCACGCTCGACTCGATGTCCTACGCCATCGCGGCCTCCAGCATGCGCGAGGGCGAGCCCTCGGGTCTGGTCCGCGCGGTCTGGTGTGTGGGGATGGGACTGGCGGCCGTCGCGCTGCTCCTGGTGGGGGACGGCGGCATCCAGGCGTTGCAGTCCTTCATCGTGGTGACCGCGGTCCCCGTGGGCCTGATCATGCTGCCGACGCTGTGGACCACGCCCCCGCTGCTGCGCGCCATGGCCGTCGAACAGGGCATCGTCGGGCCGTCCCGGTCCCCGTCCCCGCACGCGGAGCCGGAGGGTTCCCGGACCCCGGAGGCGGGGACACCGGTGGGCTGACCCGGGCGGGACCGCCGCCACGTGCCGGGGACGCGCTCACGCGTACACGTCCCACAGGTGGCGGTAGGCGTCCAACGCGCCCTGGTCGTTGTCCAGCCAGAAGTTGCCCCCCACGTCGGAGTGGAAGTAGCACAGCCAGGCCAGGCCGTGCTCGGTGAGCGGTCCGAGCTCGGCGAACGACCGCATCCACGCGGCCTTGCGCTCGGGGGAGACGTTCCCGCGGTCCTGGTCCACCCCGAACTCGCCGATACCGAAGGCCAGGCCGTTGGCGTTCGCGTAGTCCAGCGCGGCCCGCACGTGTTCGACGGCTGACAGCTCCGGCGTTCCCTCCATGTCGACGTAGCTGTCCACGGCGAGGAAATCGGACAGCTCCGGGATGACGTACTCCAACTCGTTGCGGTTCCGCACGCCCCAGTTCGTCAGGCAGGGCCCGATCCCGGCGAACCCGCCGACCTCGGAGCAGGCCCGGTGGGTGGTGCGGTAGAGGGCGTGGTACTCCTCGGGCGGCATGTTGTCCCGGGGCTCGTGGTGGGGGACGACCCACACGTTCGACCGGTCCGGGACCGAGGCGAACAGGTCCACCAGGGTGTCGGTCGGCGTCGTCGGCAGGGGTTTGAACGACCACACCTGTACGCGCACGCCGTGGTCGTGGCGCAGGTACGACTCCGAGAACGAGGCGGGCACGCCCGGGTCGTACACGCGTCGTGCCTGGAGGGGGCGCTCCGCCGCGGCCTCGGCCCGCGCGATGGCCTCGGGCCAGGACGCGGTGCCGTCCCTCCACCCCACCGCCATTCCGACCGCCGTCGTCGCCGGTGACGCGGCCTCCAGGGTGGACACGCGGCCCTCCAGAGCGCGGACCCGGGTTTCGAGGGCCTTGATCCTGTCCAGGGCCGCTTCGCCCAGGACGGTGACCAGTTCACTCATGCTCACTTCTCCAGCGTGGGTGCGTTCGTCCGCGTGTCCCGTGCGGGGAGGAACACCGGACGTTCGTTTTCGGTGAGAACGCGGGGGTCGGGGCGCCGCCCACGGAACGGACTGTCTGATGACCGTGCGAGAAACCGGCCATCCCACCTGGGCGGACTCATGTGAACAGCGTATGAATTTCGCGCGCGCGATTCCATTCCTGGCCACCAGGTTGTTCATGGTCGCACTATTGATGTTTATGTCATACCGTTTCGTGTTTTCGGAAATTCGGAGTGGAATCGACGCCCGTGTTTCGGGAACCGCCTCCGTCGTGACCCGGGGAACGTGTCTCCCGCGGGGCGCGGGTTCTCCTGTACGATCGCCTTGGGCGTATGACCAATTCGCGTGCGCGCGGGCGTGACGAGAGGACCCCATGTTCTTCACCTACCGGCGGTTCGCTGAGCGGAGGAGGGCGGAGCTGCACGCCCGGGGACACCGGGTGGCCACACGCGCCGGCACGGTCGAGTACGCCGAGACCGGACCCGCCGGCGGCCCACCCGTGCTGTACTTCCACGGCGGGCCGGGCGGCCACGAGCAGCTCCACGTGCTCGATCCCCTCGCCCGGCGGGGCTACCGGATCATCGGCTGGTCCCGGCCGGGCTACCTGCGCACGCCGCTCACGACGGGCCGGACGTTCGCCGAGCAGGCCGACGCCGCCGCGGCCCTGCTCGACGAACTCGGTGTGCGCTCCGCGGCGGCGTACGCGATCAGCGGCGGAGGCCCGTCAGCGATCGAGTTCGCGCGCCGCCACCCGGCACGGACCGACTCGCTCGTGCTCGAATCGGCCATCAGCGGACGCTACGACCCCGTCATCTCCCCGACGGCCGGGCGGATCTACCTCAGCCCGTACGGCACCTGGCTGATCACCCGCCTGGCCGAGCGGTGGCCGCGCGCCGCCGTGGCCGACCTCGTGCGCCAGGAGTCGTCCCTGGACGCCCGGACGCGGCGCGGTGTGGTCGAGTGGATCATGGCCGACCACAGGCGGTCGGCGCTGGCCCACGACCTCCTCGCCGGCCTCACGCCCTACGAGGACCGCGCCGCCGGACTGGACAACGACCTCCTGCGGTGGGCCGAGCTCGACGACACCCTGACCGCCGGGGTCACCTGCCCGACCCTGGTCCTGCACGGCTCGCACGACGGCGACGTCGACCCCGCCCACGCCCGCCACGCCGCCGCCACCATCCCCGGCGCCGACCTTCACGTCGTCCCCGGGGGCTGGCACATCCTGCCGCTCTCGCCAGGCGGCGGCTCCGCCCGCGAGGCGCTGCGTGACTTCCTCGCCGCCCGGAACGGCGGCCCTTCCTGACGGCCTTCCATCGCCCGGCTGCCACCCTGCGGAAAACGGGGCCCCGCCCGTCACACCAACCTCTTCAGCACCCGGGGGAGCTCCCGCGTGTGCGCGACCGTCAGCCGCTTCGTGGCGCGGGTGAGCGCCACGTACAGGTCGTTGGCCCCGCACGGCTGTTCCATGAGGACGTCCGGCTCCACGACCACCACCGCGTCGAACTCCAGCCCCTTGGCCTCCGTCGCGGTCAGCACCACCACCCGCCGGCCGTCGCCCCCGCGTCCGGCCCGCCCGGCCTCCGGCAGCGCCGCCGCGACCCCGTCCACGTCCCGGTCACCCGCGACGACCGCGACCCGTCCCTCGCCGATCGCCCCGATCTCCTCCGCGACCAGAGCGGGCAGCCCCACCGCCCAGGGCTCCCCGAGCCGCACGGCGCGCGGCGGGTCGCCCTCCTCCCGGACCGACTCCGGAGGCTCCTCCTCCGGCGCCGCCTCCCGCAGCACGTCCGCGGCCACCGCCATGATCGGTGCCGGGGTCCGGTAGTTCACCCGCAGCCGCTCCACGTGCACCTTCTCCCGCGCGTAGGGCTCCAGCGCACTGAGCCACGACCGGGTCCCCATCGTGTTCCCCGTCTGGGCGAGGTCCCCCACGACGGTCAACGACCGCGTCGGCACCCGCCGCATCACCGCGCGCCAGGCCATGGGCGACAGCTCCTGCGCCTCGTCCACGATCACGTGCCCGTAGGTCCACTCCCGGTCCGCCCCCGCGCGGTCGGCGGTGGTCAGGCCGGGGCCGGAGCCGCGGTGGCGCTCCGCCAACGTGGCCTCCTCGATGAGCTTGGACCCGTCCCACACTCTGACCTCGGACAACCCGGTGGCCTCCAGTACCCCCCGGGCGTAGCGCTCCTCCTCGGCCCGCTCGGCCGCCTCGCGCCGCGCCCGGGCCCGGTCGGCGCTGTCGTCCCTGCCGAGGAGGTCGGCGGCCTCGTCCAGGAGCGGTACGTCCTCCACGGTCCACGCCGACCCCCGGGCGCGGACCAGGACGGCGCGCTCGTCGGGGCCCAGCCCCGCCCGTTCCCCCACGCGTTCCAGCGCCTCGGGGTCCGCGAACAGCTCCTCCAGCAGCAGCCGCGGCGTCAGCGGCGGNNNNGGGTCCTCGTGCCAGAGCCGCTGACCGTGGAAGGGCAGGTCCTCCTCGTCGGCCGGCCGTGACAGCAGCGCGGCCTCGGCCCGCGCGAGTTCGGTGAGCAGCGCGTTCACCACGTACTTCCGGACCACGTTGTGCGCCCGGCGCGAGCCCCGCGCGGCGGACAGGACGCGCTCGCACTCGGGGCCGGGCACGACCAGGACGCCCGCGTCGGTCTCCACCCGCAGGTCGGACGATCCAAGCGCCCGCGTCGGTGTGCGCTGGCGGTCGCGTACGGCGGCCCGCACCAGGTCGACCATCCGCGTGGAGCCCTTGACGCGCGCGCTCGCGTGCGGGTCGTGCCCGTGCGCCTCGACACCGGGGAGCAGGGTGCCGACCGTGCGCATCACCACGTCCGTCTCCCCGAGCGAGGGCAGCACGTCGCCGATGTAGCGCAGGAACGCCGGGTTGGGGCCGAGGACGAGCACTCCGCGCCGCTCCAGAACACGCCGGTGCGTATAGAGCAGGTAGGCGGCCCGGTGCAGGGCGGCGACGGTCTTGCCGGTGCCCGGCCCGCCCTGGACCACGAGGACCCCGGACAGCCCGGCCCGGATCACCCGGTCCTGCTCGGACTGGATGGTGGCCACGATGTCGCTCATCCGCCCGGTCCGGCCCCGGTGCAGCGAGGCGAGCAGGGCCGCCTCTCCGACCAGTCGGCGCCGGTCGGTCTCGGTGAGGCCGTCGGGGTCGAAGACCTCGTCGTCCAGGCCCACGACACGGCGGCGGCGCACCCGCAGGTGACGGCGGCGGGCGAGTCCGGCCGGCGCACCGGGGGTGGCGGCGTAGAAGGGGCGGGCGGCGGGGGCGCGCCAGTCGACGAGGATGGTCTCGTGATCGGCGTCGCGCAGCCCGATCCGGCCGACGTACAGCGTCTCGCCCCCGCCGTCCTCGGTGCG
>NZ_ANBC01000116.1:0-1484 GCF_000341125.1 Nocardiopsis lucentensis DSM 44048
GCCGAAGCACAGTCCCTCCTCGACCGAACCCAGCTGTGACCGGCGCCTGGCCTGCGCGTACGACCGGTCCTCGCGCTCCACGAGAGCCGCGTAGCCGGACCGGTCCTGCAGGTGGGCGGCGGAGAGCTGGTCGTCGGCGTGGGAGCGCAGGGCGTCCAGCCGCTCGTACATGGCGCTGACCCGTACCTGCTCCTCGGCCAGGGCGGCGCGCTCCGAGGAGGAGGCGCCCCCGGAGGAGGGGGACGGGTGCGCGGCGTCGTCCGACATCGGGTCCGGTGCTGCGTCCGCTTGACGGAACTCCATCTACTTGCTATCCTTTAGTTAGATGGATTTTTGTGTGCTCAATATGGAAATTGCGAAATTCATACTGTAGCACGCGCTCCGCCGTCCGCGCGCTGTTCAGTCGCCCCCGTCGGCGAATCCCAGCCGGTTCAGCGCCGTCCCCACGCGCTCCTCCTCCTCGGCCAGGAACGCGGCGAATTCCGCCCCCTCCAGGTACGCGTCCGTCCACCGGTTGCGCTCCAGCTCCGCCCGCCACTCGGGCGAGTCGTGCAGCGTCGCGACCACCGCGAGCAGTTCCTCCCGGTCCGCGGCGGACAGCCCCGGCGGCGCCAGCAGCCCGCGCCAGTTGAGGAAGTGCAGCGGTATCCCCGCCTCCGCCAGCGTCGGCGCGTCCGTCCCCGGGTCGGGGTCCGCGCCGGTCACGGCCAACACCCGCAGCTGTCCGGAGTCGATCGCCGCACGCTGCTCGCTCGGCCCGGCCGCCGCGACGCTCACCTCGTGACTGAGCAGTGCCGCCTGCATCGGGCCGCCTCCGTCGTAGGTGCGGTAGTCCACCTCCGCCGGGTCGATCCCCAGCTCCTCGGCCAGCAGCATGGTCACCATGTGGTCGGGACCCCCCGGGGTCGAGCCCCCGCCGATCACCACGCTCGAGGGGTCGGCGCGCCACGCGCGCGCCATGTCGTCGATCGTGTCGAACGGGGAGTCCGGCGGCACCAGCAGCGCCTCGGGCTCCTCGATCAGCCGGGCCAGGGGAGTGGCCTCCGTCGCCGAATGCGACGCCGACTCGATGTGGGAGTTGGCCAGCACCCCCAACCCCATCTGGAGGATCAGGCCGGGGGTGCCGCGCTCGTACACCAACCGCGCCAGGGCCGCGGTGCCCGACACCCCCGGCAGGTTGAACACCGTCACTTCCGAAACCGTCCCGGTCTCCTCCAGGACCGCCTTGATCGTCCGCGCCGTGTGGTCGTATCCGCCTCCGGGCGGCGTCGGCACCATGATCCGCAGCTCCGCGGGGCCGCGCACGGGCAGACAGCCGGTCAGTGGCAGGAAGGCCGCCAGGGGCAGCACGAAACCGGCGGCCAGTACGGCGCGCCGGCTCGTGCCCCTCATGCGATCCGCCTCCTCGTCAGCCCTTCAGCGACTCCGCGCGGTCGGAGTCCTCCTCGGCGCTCCGGTCGGCGGTCTCGGCGGCGGCCCTGCCT
>NZ_ANBC01000116.1:1490-4673 GCF_000341125.1 Nocardiopsis lucentensis DSM 44048
CGCCCGCACCAGCGACGGAACCATCGACAGCACCGCCAGGGCGACGAGCCCCGCGGAGATCGGCTCGGTCACGAACACCGACCAGTCCCCGCCGGAGATCTGCAGCGCCTGGCGCATGGACTTCTCCATGAGCCCGCCCAGGATCAGCCCCAGGATCATCGGCGCGGCCGGGAAGTCGTTCTGCCGCATGAGGAACCCGATCACGCCGAACGCGGTCAGCAGGCCCAGGTCGAACACGCTGAAGCTGAGCCCGTACACCCCCACCACGCAGAATACGACGACCAGCGGGATCAGGACCGCCTTCGGCGTCTTCAACACCTTGGCGAACACCGGGATCAGCGGCAGGTTCAGCACGAGCAGCACCGCGCTGCCGATGTACATCGACGCGACCAGGCCCCAGAACATGTCCGGGTTGTCGGTGAGCATCAGCGGGCCCGGCTGCACGCCCAGCACCAGCAGCGCGCCGAGCAGGATCGCCGTCGTGCCCGAACCTGGCACGCCCAGCGTCATCAGCGGGACGAACGAGCCCACGGCGGCGGCGTTGTTGGCCGACTCCGGGGCGGCCACACCCTTGGGGTTGCCCTGCCCGAACGTGTCACCGTCCCTGGCGATGCGCTTCTCCGCCGAGTAGGAGAGGAAGGACGCCACGGTCGCGCCCGCGCCCGGCAGCACACCGGTGAAGAAGCCCAGGACACCCGAACGCAGCGTCGGCGGGGTGATCCGCGCCATCTCCCGCCCGCTCAGCCGGAGCGAGGTGACACCGCCCTGGGCTCCGCCCCGGCCGCGGCGGTTCAGCATCACGAACACCTCGGCCAGGGCGAACACGCCGAGCGCCACGATGAGGAACTCCACGCCCTCGAACAGTTCGGGAAGGTCGAAGGTGAACCGGGTGATCGCGGTCTGGGAGTCGATGCCCACGAGCGCGATCATCACACCCACGACCGCCGAGACGAGCCCCTTGACGAGGTTGCGCCCGGCCAGGGAGACCACGGCGGTCAGGCCCAGCACCATCAATGCGAAGTACTCGGTCGGGCCGAAGCTGACCGCGAACGAGGCCAGGCTGGGAGCGATCATCATCAGGCCGATGACGCCGATCGTGCCGCCCGTGAAGGACGACAGCGCGGCGATCGCCAGCGCCTTGCCCGCCTTGCCCTGGCGGGCCATGGGGTAGCCGTCGAACGACGTGGCGACGGTACCGGCCACACCCGGCGCGTTGAGCAGGATGGACGACGTGGATCCGCCGAAGATCGCCCCGTAGTAGACCCCGGCCAGCATGATGATCGCCGAGGTCGGGTCCATACCGTAGGCGATGGGGATCATCAGCGCGATCGCGCTCATCGGGCCCAGCCCCGGCAGGATGCCGATGACCGTGCCGGCGAGCACGCCGATGAAGACGAAGAGCAGGTTCTGCGGGGTGACCGCTACCGCGAACCCCTGGACGAGTTGATCGAGCATGGTGAGGGTGTCTTTCGCCTCGGTGGGGTCAGAACGGCAGCGGCCCGCTCGGCAGGACGACGCCCAGCCCCTCGGACATGGCCAGATACAGGGTCAGGGGCAGGCCGATCGCGACCGCGGCGGTCGCCACGTGGCGCCGGTAACCCAGGTAGACGGTCATCGAACCCAGGTACAGGGCCGTGGACAGGATGAACCCGAGGGGTTCGAACAGCGCCACGTAGACGATGAGCGCCCCGACGAACAGCGCGACCTCCAGGCGCGGGTCCTTCAGACGCCCCAGTGCGGCCGTGCCGGCGCCGGCGGAGTCGCCGCCCGGAGCGGCCGCGGGTTCCCTCCCGGCCTCGGCCGAACCGCCCTCCTCCGCGCCCGCCTCGTCGCCGGCCGTCACGTCGGCCTCCGGGGCCGCCTCGTCGTCCGTCGCGTCCGGGGTGCGTTGGAAGAACAGCAGCGCCGCCAGCACCAGCAGCACCACACCGAGCCAACGCGGCAGGGTGCCCGGCTGCACGGGGACGTTCACCGCCGTGTACTCGGGCACCTGGAAGGCGAGGACCAGGTAGCCGAGCGCGAACACGCCGAGCGCGATCGCCACCGTCCGGTTGCCGAACCCGAAGGTCCTCTTGTTCCCGGGGCCTGCGGTCGCGGCGAGGCCCTCGCTCCTGGCGGGGGCCTGGGGGGTCTGGGACCCCCCGAGGGGGCGGAGCGGGGCCGCCCCCTCAGAGCCCGTCTCACGCGGGGTCATGGTGTCCTCCGTCGTCACTGGAGCCCGACCTCGGTCAGGATCTCGGTGAACTCGGAGCGCTTCTCGTCCAGGAACGCCCCGAAGTCCGCACTGTTCTGGTAGGCGTCGGTCCAGCCGAGCGACGCCGACTCCTCCTGCCAGGCCTGCGTCTCCAGCAGGTCGGCGAACAGGTCCTCGTAGTAGGTGACCTGGGCCTCGTCCAGCCCCGAGGGAGCCATCACACCGCGCCAGATGTCGAAGGTGAAGTCGACGTCCTGGTCGAGGAGGGTGGGCACGTCCGCGATGGCCTCCACCGGCTCCGGAGAGGAGACGGCGAGCGCGCGGAGCTCACCGGCCTCGAGCATGCCCGCGGCCTCGCTGACACCGACGACCGCCGCGTCCACGTGTCCGCCGAGCAGGGCGGTCATGGCCTCGCCGCCGCCGTCGAAGGGCACGTAGCTGGCCGCGGCCGCGTTACCGCCCGCGGCGTCGATCGCGCCCGCCAGCGCGACGTGGTCCATGCTTCCGGGAGCGGAGCCGCCGCCGATGTTGGCGTCGCCCTCGTCCACCGTCTCGACCAGGTCGTCGAAGGTCTCCAGCTCCGAGTCGGCGGGAACCAGGTAGACGATGTAGTCGGTGGCCAGCCGCGCGATCGGGGTGAAGTCCTCGTGGTCGTACTCGGAGTCGCCCGCCATCGGCACCAGCAGGATGGGCGGGCTGGTCACGAACAGCTTCTGCGGGTCGCCCTCGTTGCCCGCGATGTAGGCCCAGCCGATCGCGCCGCCCGCGCCCGGCTTGTTGACCACCTGGATCGACTGGTCGACCAGGCCCTCCGACTCCAGCAGCCGGGCGCTCGTGCGAGCGAGCGTGTCCCAGCCGCCTCCGGTCCCGGCGGGGGCGGTGATCTCGATCGGGCCGTTCGGCTCCCACGTGCCGTCGGCGTTGGTGTTTCCACCGTCCTCACCTCCGCAGGCCGACAGGGCCAGCGGGAGGACGGCGGCGGCCGCGGC
>NZ_ANBC01000117.1 GCF_000341125.1 Nocardiopsis lucentensis DSM 44048
GTGGAGGGGAGGTGGGATGTGATGCGCCGCATAGTGTCTCCGTAGGGGATGCCACCGGGTGTGTTCCGGATCTCTTGTGAGGCAACACACAGGCAAACAGACGGAAACACCAGTGAGAAGTGTTGTGATGGTTGTGCGGACAACGGAGGTAACGGACGTTGTGTTCGTAGTGTTCACGGTGCTTGCCGCGCCCGCGCCGGCCACGGCGGGGCGGCCGTGAACGGGGGCGGCGACGCGGCGCCGGGGCGGCGGCTCACCCTCGCCGGACAGTTCCTCGCCCTTCAGCTCGGGATCATCGTCACCGTGCTGGTCATGGTGGGTGCGGTGTCCCTCGCCCAGTCCGACGCCCGCCTGCGCCAGACCGAGAGCAGGCGCATGCTCGCCGTCGCCGAGAGCACCGCCGCCCGCGACACCATTCGGGTCGGGCTGGGCGATCCCGGGCGCGAGGAGGTCCTGGCGCCCCTCGCCGAGAGCGTCCGCGCCCTGTCCGGAGCCGACCTGGTCGTGGTCCACGACGACCGGGGGCGCCCGATCACCCTCGACCCCGGACCCGTCGACGGGACCGACGAGGCCGACCTGCCGGGTGTGGCCACCGCGTTGGACGGCCGAGCCTGGACCGGGGTGACCGACGTCGCCGGCCAGCGCACGGTCGCCGCCGCCGTCCCCGTCATCGGCGAGGGCGGGACGATCCTCGGCGTCGTCGTCGCGGGCAGCGACTACCCGGGCCCCGGCGAGCTGCTCGTGCTGGCCACCCCCAACCTGCTCGTCTACCTCGGCATCGCCAGCGTGCTCGGCGTGGTCGGATCTCTGCTGCTGTCCCGCCGGGTCAAACGCCAGACCCTGGGCCTTGAGCCCGAGCAGATCACCCGTCTGGTGGAGCACCGCGAGGCCATGCTGCACGGTCTCAAGGAGGGCGTCCTCGGCCTGGACGCCGACGACCGCGTCACCCTGGTCAACGACGCCGCCGTCCGCCTGCTCGACCTGCCCCCCGACAGCGTCGGCACCGCGCTCGCCGACCTCGACGTGCCCGGGGGCCTGCGCGACGTCCTGGTCGGGCGGGTGCGCGGCCGCGACACCGTCGTGGCCATCGGAGACCGCCTGGTCGCGCTCAACCGGATGCCGCTGGAGACCGAGGGTCGCGCGGTCGGTTCGGTCACCACCATGCGCGACCGCACCGACCTGGTGGAGCTCCAGCACGAACTGGACGCCAGCAAGACCACCACCGACACCCTGCGCGCGCAGGCGCACGAGTTCGCCAACCGGCTGCACGTCATCTCCGGCCTGCTGGAGCTGTCCGAGTATGACGAGGCGGCGCGCTACGTCAGCCAGATCGGCGGCGCCCGCGCCCGGCTGAGCGCCCAGGTCACCGAGCGGATCCAGGACCCGTCGGTGGCCGCCCTGCTCATCGCCAAGGCGAGCCTGGCCGCCGAACAGGGCGCCCAGCTGAGGGTGGCCACCGAGGCCCGGCTCGGCCAACTCTCCGAGGAACTGGCCGCCGACCTGGTCACGGTCGTGGCCAACCTGGTGGACAATGCGCTGGACGCGGCCACCCAGAACGCCGGACCGGACCGGCGCGCCTGGGTGGAGGTGGACATGGTCGGCGGGGGCGGCGACCCGGTACACGTGTCCGTGCGCGACTCGGGGCCGGGCGTGCCGAGCGAACTCGCCGACGAGGTGTTCCAGCACGGTTACACCACCAAGGACGGCTCGGGTCGCAAACGTGGCCTCGGCCTGGCCATCGTGAGCCTGGTGTGCGCGCGCTGCGGTGGTGAGGCCACCGTCTCGGGATCCGAGTTCACCGCCGTCCTGTACGACCGCCACGACGACGAGGAGAACGGGTTATGAGCACGAGCCGAGCCGCTGACGGCCGGGACGGCGACGCTGGTGGCCGGGGTGGGGAGCCGGAGGTGCGCACGCTCATCGTCGACGACGACTTCATGGTGGCGCGCGTCCACCGGGCCCTGGTCGAGCGCCTGCCCGGCTTCACCGTGGTCGGAGAGGCGCGGACCGGCGCCGAGGCCCTGGAGATGGTCGCCAGGACCCGCCCCGACCTGGTGCTCCTGGACGTCTACCTCCCCGACATGAACGGCATCGACGTCCTGCGCCGCCTGCGCGGCCCCGACGCGGGCGACGACCTGCCGGAGGTCGACGTCCTGGTCATCACGGCCGCCCGGGACAGCGCCACCGTCCGCCAGGCGCTGCGCGGCGGCGCGGTGCAGTACCTCATCAAGCCCTTCGAACCCGCCGAACTGATCGAGCGCCTGCGCGGGTACTCCCGGCTCCGCCGTGACCTGACCGCCGACACCGCGCCCGACCAGGACGCCGTCGACCGCGCCTTCGGGGCCACCCGGCCGCCGGAACGCGCCACCGCCACCCGGAACATGCCCAAGGGGCTGACCGCGGAGACCGCCGACCTCGTCCGCGCCGCGCTCACCCGGGCGGTGTCCGAGGGCGGCGCCGCGGCGGACCTGTCGGCCGCCGAGTGCGCGTCGGAGACGGGGGTCTCACGGGTCAGCGCCCGCCGTTACCTGGAGTACTTCGCCGAGCAGGGGCGCGCCGAGGTGCGGCTGCGGTACGGCACCGCCGGCCGGCCCGAGCGCCGCTACCGGTGGCTGGGCGGGTGAGCCGTGTTTGTTTGGGGCCTCCGCTTCGCTTTGGCCCGTGTTCGGGCGCCCTCAAGGCAGGGATGCTTCCTCCTCGGCCACGCCTGTCGCTCGTTCCTCGCTACGCGGCTTGCCTCGTCGTGCAGCACCCTGCCGGCGCCCGAATGGTGTTTGTTGCGGTCCTCCGCTGCGCTTCGGCCCGCCCGTCACCCTCCACCACCCTCAACGGACGCCTGCGGCGCGGTTCCTCCCTCTTCGTCACCCTCCACCACCCTCAACGGACGCCTGCGGCGCGGTACCCATCCTGCTTCGGGTCCTCGGGTACGGGAACGAGGGCCGGGTTCCCCGACCGTGGTGGTGGTCGGGGGCCGCGTGAGCCGCTACACTCGGTCCCATGCGAACCAAGGCCACTCTTCACACCCAGTGGTGGCGCCGCTTCTAGGCGGTGCACCCGGTTCGTATACCCGAGACCAGCGACCGCCCCGGACCGGCGGTCGTTTCGCTTTTCCCACGGCCCCGGCCGGTGTGACCCACCCGACCGAACACAGCGCCCGAAGGACCGGCCGTGAACTCCAGCGACGCCTCGACCACCACGTACCGCACCCAGGGCGGCGTGACCGTCCGCCGCACCGCCGCCGACTGCGATCCCGAGCTGCTCACCGACCTCGTCCGGTCGGTCGAACACCGGCGCGGCGGCGTCCTCTCCTCCGGAATGGAGTACCCAGGCCGCTACGACCGCTGGCACCTGGGGTACGTGGACCCGTGCCTGGAGGTCATCGCGCGCGGCCGCCGCGTCACCGCCACCGCCCTCAACGCGCGCGGTCGCGTCCTGCTCCCCGTCGTCGCCGACGCGCTGGTCTCCGTCGGCGCCGGCCAGGACCGCGAGGCGGACGCCGACCACGTGGCGGTCACCGTCCCCGAACCCGACGCGGGGGAGTTCTTCACCGAGGAGGAGCGCAGCCGCCGCCCCAGCGTCTTCACCGCGGTCCGGGCCGTCATCGCCGCGATGAGCAGCCCCGAGGACGCCAACCTGGGCCTGTACGGCGCGTTCGGCTACGACCTGGCCTTCCAGTTCGAGCCCATCGAAGCGCACATCGACCGCGACCCCGGCGACCGCGACCTGGTCCTGCACCTGCCCGACGCCATCGTCGTCCGCGACCGCAAGCGCGAGACCTGCGTGCGCTACACCTACGAGTTCACCGTTCCCGCCGACGGCGACCGCCCCGAGGCCAGCACCGACGGCCTGGAGCGCGTCACCGAGCCGACCCCGCGGGTGGTCGCCGCCGAGGTCCCCGAGGGGCCCGAGCCCGGCTCCTACGCCCGCGTCGTCGCCGAGGCCAAGGAGAAGTTCCGGCGCGGCGACCTGTTCGAGGTCGTTCCCGGCCACCGCACCTACGCGCGCTGCTCCTCCCCGGCCCGCTTCTACGAACTGCTGCGCGAGCGCAACCCCGCGCCCTACGAGTTCTTCTTCAACCTCGGCGAGGGCGAGTACCTGGTCGGCGCCTCCCCGGAGATGTTCGTCCGCGTCACCGGCGAGCCCGGTACCGGCCAGCGGGTGGAGACCTGCCCGATCTCCGGCACCATCAGCCGTGGCGAGGACGCGCTCGGCGACGCGGAGAACATCCAGGAGCTGCTCTCCTCGGTCAAGGAGAAGTCCGAGCTGACCATGTGCACGGACGTGGACCGCAACGACAAGTCACGGGTGTGCGAACCGGGCAGCGTGCGGGTGATCGGCCGTCGCCAGATCGAGATGTACTCGCGGCTCATCCACACCGTCGACCACATCGAGGGCACCCTGCGGCGCGACTTCGACGCCCTCGACGCCTTCCTCACCCACATGTGGGCGGTCACCGTCACCGGGGCGCCCAAGACGTGGGCGATGCGGTTCATCGAGCGGCACGAGACCAGCCCCCGCCGCTGGTACGGCGGGGGGGG
>NZ_ANBC01000118.1 GCF_000341125.1 Nocardiopsis lucentensis DSM 44048
TTCGACGGCTCCATGAACACCGGCCTGACCCTGCGCACCGCGCACATCCGCGACGGTGTGGCCGCGGTCCGGGTCGGGGCGACGCTGCTCTACGACTCCGACCCCGAGGCCGAGGAGCGCGAGACCTTCCTCAAGGCGCGCGCCCTGCTGGAGACGCTCGCGCTGGGCGAGCGGGACGAAGCGGCCGTGGGAGCACGCGACGGCTCCGCCGACCACGCCTCCGCGGTTCCCGGGTCCGGACTCCCCGGCGAGGGGATGCGGGTCCTACTGGTCGACCACGAGGACTCGTTCGTCAACACCCTCGCCGACTACGTCCGCAGGCACGGAGCCGAGGTGACCACCGTCCGCTACGGGTTCGACCCCTCCCTGCTCGACCGGTTCGCGCCCGACCTGGTGGTGCTCTCGCCCGGTCCGGGCCTGCCCGAGGACTTCGGGATGGCCGAGCTGTTGGACGAGCTGGCCGCCCGGAAACTGCCGGTGTTCGGTGTGTGCCTGGGGCTCCAGGCGATGGTCGAGCACGCCGGGGGAGAGCTGCGCACGCTCGACGAACCGGTCCACGGCAAACCGGGCAGGGTGCGCGTCTGCGGAGGACGTCTGCTGGAGGGGCTCGGCGAGGAGGAGGTCTTCCCCGCGGCCCGCTACCACTCCACCTACACGCTGCCCGAACTGGTGAAGAACTTCGACGTCACCGCCGTCCTGGACGGTGAGCAGCCGGTGGTCATGGCGATCGAGGACACGGCGGCGCGGTGGTACGGGGTGCAGTTCCACCCCGAGTCGATCCTGACGGCGACCGTCGGCGAGGGCATCGTGGCGCGGATGCTGCGGTTGGCCCGGGGCTGAACGGCGTGTCCCGGGGCTGACCCCTGTCGGCCCGCGCGTGGGAACGCTCACGCGCGGGCCGGATCGTCCGGGAGCGGGGGCCGGGAGCCGGGCGGGACGTGTACCCTCGGGGAAGGCCAATCGGCCCAACCCCGCACACGTTCCCGTGGTCCGGCAAACCCCCAGGTCACGGCGTTGACGTGTGCCCGGGGTGGGGAGCCATGAGGAGAGGGTGCTGTGAAGAAGGTCGAGCCGCAGGTACGTCTGGTCGCGCGTCCGCAGGTGGACTACGACGCGATCGCCGACTACCTCCAGGAGGTCGGGGGAGAGGCGTGGCTGGAGCGCTTCGACCGCGGTGAGCTGGACGCCCACCTCAACGACCCGCAGAACCTCGCCGAGTTCGCCGGTCGGCTCTGCTACCGCTCCTGGGAGCCGGGGCTGAACCCGAACGTGACCCGCGTGCGCAAGGACCAGGACCAGTACCTGGGCAACATCCTGGCGAGCATGCACGGATCCGTGCTGGAGCACATCAGCTTCAGTTTCGTGCTGCACAACGTGTCCCGTGTGCTCACCCATGAGCTCATCCGCCACCGGCCGGGCGTGGCCGTGTCGCAGGAGTCGCTGCGCTTCGTGCGCCTGACCGACCTGCCGTTCTGGTTCCCGGACTGGGCCGAGGACGACCCGGAGCTGATGAAGCGCGCCGCGGAGATGCTCCAGAGGATGGAGGAGTTCCAGCTCTGGATGGCCGACCACTTCGGCCTCGACGACGAGGGCGTGAAGTTCGCCGAGAAGAAGCACAAGACCTCCTTCATGCGGCGCTTCGCCCCGGAGGGCGTCGCGACCGGGCTGGTGTGGACCGCGAACGTGCGCACGCTGCGCCACACCCTGGAGGCCCGCACGGCGCCGGGCGCGGAGGAGGAGATCCGCCTGCTGTTCCACCTCATCGGCGAGACCCTCCAGAAGGAGGCGCCCGCGCTGTTCGGCGACTACGAGGTCACCGACGGCGCCTGGGTGCCGCGCTGGCGCAAGGTCTGAGCCCTCCTGATCCACGACGCCGCCCGCCCCGGTCCCCTCCGGCGCGGGCGGCGTCCGTCGTCTGTCACCGCGCGCCGTTAGCGTGGGTCCGGTCGGGAGAGGTCGTTCGCGGGAGGCCGCGGTGGTGGACGAACAGCGTGTGGACCGGGCGAGCAGGGTCGTTCGGGCATCGGCCGAGGCGGTCTACGCGGCGATGACCGCAGCGGAGGCGCTCCGGACCTGGCTGCCGCCGGAGGGGATGACCGGGCGGCTCGACCGCTTCGAGCCCCGGCCCGGGGGCGGGTTCCGGATGGAGCTGACCTACCTCGACCCCGGGGCCGGACGGGGCAAGTCGTCGGAGGCGAGCGACGTCGTCGAGGTCGAGTTCGTCGAGCTGGTCCCGGGGGAGAGGGTCGTGCAGCGGGCCGTCTTCGCGTCGGAGGACCCCGCGTTCGCCGGGACGATGACGATCACCTGGAGCCTGGCCGACCATTCCGAGGGCACGCTGGTGACCGTGGCGGCGACCGGTGTGCCCGAGGGCATCGCCCAGACCGATCACGAGACGGGACTAGCCTCGTCCCTGGCCAACCTCGCGGCGTACGTGGAGCCGTGACGGACCTCCGGGGCCTTCGGCTTGCGCGCGCGGTTGTCGCCGAAACGCGGCGAGCCCGGTCGGACCTCGATGGAGGGGGCGACCGGACCCGATCGTCGCCCCCCTGTATGGATCGTCGGCCCTACCTCATGTACAGGTCCCAGTGGGACTGGCCGCCGAGGTGGGTGCACCGGTACGCCTCATAGCTGAAGTACGAGGAATTGAGCAGATTCTTGCCCACTCCGATACAGGAGTCGTAGGAGTAGTACCTACCGATGTGCTGCCACTCGTACAAGAGTGCGGCGGTCTGCGTCTGCTCGGCCTCGGGTGCTGCCGTCGCCGCCTGGGCGGCGGGTGCGGTCATCAGGCCGCCGCCGACCATGAGAACGGCCGCGGCCACGGTTCCGAGTGCTCTGCCGCGCAGTGGCATCAGGCGAATTCCTTTCGGTAGTGAGCCACCAGGGGGTGTCGCGGTGGCCAATGCCAGATCCCATCATTCCGGGACTGCGGTCGTCAATACTTGTACTTGTCGGCTTTTTCCGGGTGGGCCCTGTTGGGTGTGCGTAATCGACGCGTCAGGGCCAGCGGAAAGGACGAATTCGCTGGTCGTGGTCGGTTCCCCATCGACCGCGGGTGCTCACGGTCCGACTGGTCCGGGCGCCCGTCGGGGGCGTTCCCCGGCCTCGCTGGCATTCACCCCGGTGAGCGATGTTTCCACGGGGCGGGTGCGAGCGTCATAGGTCGTTTTTCCGCAGGTCCCAGCGGATTTTTTCGTGGATTCCGGGTCCGGTGTCGGGCAGTGGTGGTCGGTGTCGGAAAAACGATCACTCCTGTTCGGTGCGGTGATCTCCGGGATACCCGAAAGGAAACCGCATGAGCAGGGTGGAGGGGAATCCGTGTCCGCGTCCTGTTCGGAAGACCCTCTCGCCCACCGTGGTCCTCGAACACGGTGACGGCGGCCTGGTGAACTCATCCGAACGTTCCCCCGCACCGGGTGCTTCGGTACGCGTCTTGGCCGCGGAGACGACCGTCCCGTGAACCTTTCCGCCGTCGACGCGGACTGTTCTGATGAGAGGCGACACGAAGGGGAGGCGCGGTGGGCGGCGACGCGCGACGTGACGGGCTGCTGGTGGTGCGCTGCCAGTTGGGCGAACGGGACGCGTTCCGCGAACTGGTGCGGGCCTGGCACGCCCCGTTGTGGCGCTACGTGCGCGGCATGGTCGGCTCGACGCACCTCGCGGACGACCTCGTCCAGGAGGTGTGGGTCGCGGTGCTGCGCGGCCTGCCGCGACTGCGGGAACCGGAGCGGTTCGCCCCGTGGCTGTTCACCATCGCCCGGCGCGCGATCGCCGACCACCTGCGGCGGTCCTACCAGGCGGCGGAGACGTCCGTGGCGGAGGCGGAGGCCGTCGCCGTCGACGACGACCCTCTCGACGGCGTGCTCACCACGATGCAGATCGAAGCCGGACTGTACGGGCTGCCGCCGCTGGAACGCGAGGTGCTGGTGCTGTTCCACCTGCAGGATCTGCCGCTCACCTCCTGCGCGGAGGTGCTCGGAGTACCTCCCGGCACGGTCAAGAGCAGGCTGCACCGGGCACGCCGCATGCTGCGCGCCGTCCTTGTCGAAAGGGGATACGAGATATGAGCGAGCACGAGCCCGCGGCCGGGCGGGAGGTGCCCGAGGAACTGGAACGCGCGCTGGCCGCGGAGGCCTCGCTGCGCTCCCGGATGCGGTATGTGGCCGTGGGGCTGGCGGGTGGGTGCGGGGCTGTGCTGATCGCCGTGCTGTGGGCCACCGAGCCGCAACCGCTGCCCACGCGCACCCAGATCGCCTTCGCCGGACTGATCGCCATCGGTCTGGCCTGGGCCGCCTTCGCCGGCTGGGTGTTGAGTCGGCGCCGACCGCTGTTCGCCCGGGACCGTGTCCTGGGCGGCTGGCTCGCTCTCGTGGCCACCCTGGTCACCGGCGTGGCCGGGACGGCGCTGGCCGTGGTCCGCGCCGCCCCGGCCGTGGCCCTGGGCGCCGCCCTGGTGGGCGCCTGCCTCGTCATCGCGGCGGGGACCGCCCTGCTCCGGGCGCGGTCCCGCCGTCGTGAGCTGCTGCGGCTGCGCGACGCCCTGCGTCACGAGGACTCCTGAACCCCGCGAAACACACCTGCGGATCCCACACACAAGAGGAGAGCACCATGAACGACAGGATTCCCCCGATCGGCCCCCTCGCCCTGGCCCTGCGCCTCTCCGGCGCGAGCCGGCGCACCGTCCTGCTGATCGCCGCGCTGGCGGCCACCGCACTGCTGGCCGGGATCGGCCTGCTGCTGATCTGAGCCGGCGGGGCCGCGTCGCGGAGCCGAACCGGCCCGCGGGTCGGGGCGCCGCGCGTGGTGCGCGGCGCCCCCCGGGTTCTCCGGAAGCAGCGGTCGGCCCTAGAAGGTGTCGGTTACGACCTTGCCGTCGCCCTTGTCGATGGTGAAGGAGTCCACGACGGTGCCGTCGGCGGTGCGCGCGGTGTAGCGCAGGAAGTCGCCGTCCACCTCGACGGCCTGGTAGGTGGGCGTGTCGGACAGCTGCACGCGCACCTCGGCGCCGTTGTCGGTCCAGTTGTCCTCGGCGATGTCGTACATCTTGGTGCCCGTCACCGCGACGGTGTAGACCGGGCCGGTCTGCACTCTGGGGTCGTCGGTGCCGTTGGCGGCCACGTTGCCGCGACCGTAGGAGTGGTCGTGGCCCTGGAGGACCAGGTCGACGTCGTACTCCTCGAACGTGTCCAGCCAGGCGTCGCGCAGGACGCCGTTGTCACGGTCGGGGCTGTTGGAGAACACCGGATGGTGGAAGGTGACGACCGTCCAGGGGTGGGGGTTGTCGGCCAGGACGTCCTCCAGCCAGTCCCGCTGGATGTCCATCCAGATCCGGCTGCCGAGCGGCGCGGCCTGACGGTAGTTGGAGTTGAGGACGATGAAGCGCACGCCCTGGTAGTCGGTGTGGTAGGAGGTGTCGGGCAGGTGGCGTCCCCACGAGCTGGCGCCGTTGCCCGGGGTCGGGAACTGCGGGCGCCAGTAGTCGCTGAGCGAGAGCAGCGCGTACTCGTGGTTGCCCGCGGTCGTGACGTGGTTCATCGTGCCGGTGGCCTCGGCGCCGAAGGCCTCGAACCACTCGGTCCACTCCGACTCGCTGTCGGCGTCGTTGACCAGGTCGCCCGCGTGCACGGCCAGCTCCGCGTCGGGCTCGGCGGCCAGGGCCGCTCGCGCCATGGCGGCGCCGCCGGTGGAGATGCCGTTCTGGACGTCGCCGAAGTACAGGAACGTGAAGGGGTCGGCGCCTGCGGAGGCGGTGGTGAAGGTGCGCCAGGGACTGAGGACGGCGCCGTCGCCGACGCGGTAGCGGTAGTCGGTGTCGGGGGTCAGGCCGTTGGCCGTGACGGCGTGGAAGGTGCCCCCGACCTCGTCGGTCTTGGCGCCGTCGACGGTGGTGACCTGGTCGGGGGAGGCGGCGGGGGCGATCTCCAGCACGGGGGAGCCGGAGTCGTCCGAACGCCAGGTGATGGTCTGGGAGGTGGAGGGGTCCGCGGTGGGGACGAGGATCACGCGCTCGGGCGTGGTGGCCGCGGCGGCGACGGGGGCCGCCACCGCTGCGGAGGTCAGGGTCAGCAGGGTCGCGCCGAGCGCGGCGAGGGTGTGACGGGCAGCGGAGTGAGACACCGGGTGCCTTTCTGCGGGGGGAACGCTGACGCGGCGACGGTAGCCGCCCGCGGGTAACACGGTGTGAATCCCCTGTGGCCATCCGTCGTGGTGTGGTGAACCCCGGGCATGCGTACCGTTTCCCGCCCAGGACAGGGGCTCAGTCCAGCGGGTCCCGGGCGATCGGGCAGGTCATGCAGTGCCCGCCGCCGCGCCCGCGGCCGAGCTCGGCGCCGACGATGGTGATGACCTCCACCCCGGCCCTGCGCAGCGCGGCGTTGGTCAGGGTGTTGCGGTCGTAGGTGAACACCACGCCCGGCTCCACGGCGACGGCGTTGTTGCCGCTGTCCCACTGCTGGCGTTCGGAGGCGTAGACGTCACCGGCGGTCTCCACCACACGCAGGCGGGGCAGGCCCATGGCGTCGGCCACCACGTCGACGAAACGGGCGTCCTCCTCGTCGGTGACCTCCACACCCGGAGCCCGGTCGGAGGGCCGGAGGGAGAAGGAGCGGATCCCGTCGACGATCGCCGGGTGCACGGTGACCAGGTCGCGGTCGGCGAAGGTGAACACGGTGTCCAGATGCATCGCCGCGCGCAGACGGGGCATGGCGGCCACCACGACGCGTTCGGCCGCCCGGGCGTCGAACAGGGCCTTGGCGAGCTGGGTGATCGCCTGGCGGGAGGTGCGCTCGCTCATCCCGACCAGGACCGCCCCCCTGCCCACGGGCATGACGTCGCCTCCCTCCAGAGTGGCCCGCCCCCAGTCCTGCTCGGGGTCCCCCCACCACACGGTCGACTCCGCCAGCTCCGGATGGAACCGGTAGACCGCCTTCATGAGCAGGGTCTCCTCGTGCCGGGCGGGCCAGTACAGCGGGTTGAGCGTCAGTCCACCGTAGATCCAGCACGTGGTGTCGCGGGTGTAGAGCGTGTTGGGCAGCGGTGGAAGCAGGTATTCGCGGTCGCTGCGGGACTTCCGGGCGATGGACGCGTAGTCGGTTCGGAAATCGGAGGGGAGGTCGCAGATCGCCAGGCCGCCGATGAGGTGGCGTGCCAGGTCCCGGTCGGAGAGGGAGTCGAGGTAGGCGCGCGTGCCCTCGACCAGGCCGAGCCCGACCTGGTTGGGGATGATCGTGCGGTCCAGGAGCCAGGTTCGCGCTCCGGGCACGCCCAGGGTCCGGGCCAGCAGGTCGTGCAGCTCGACGACCTCCACACCCCGGTTGGTCAGCTTGTTCACGAAGTCGAGGTGGTCGCGCTGGGCGGCCTCGACCCACATCACGTCGTCGAAGAGCAGTTCGTCGGAATTGGTCGGGGTGAGCCGCTCGTGGGCGAGCCCCGGTGAGCACACCAGAACCTTGCGCAGCCGTCCGACCTCGGAGTGGACGCCGTGCGCGGGTGTGGTGGAGTCGACTGCCATGCGCTTGCCTTTCTCACAGGGTGATCCATCCGGCGCCGAGCGCGACCAGGCCGACCGCCGCTCCCACGGCCACCACGGCGAAGAGGACGGCCTCGCGGACGGAGAACACGCGTTGGCCCCGTTCGCGCCGGGTGCGCGCGAACAGGAACGTCGCCGGGGCGTAGAAGACGCAGCCGAGCAGCACCAGGTCCAGTCCCGCCGCGTAGACCAGGAAGACGGTGTAGACCGTGGCCACCAGGGCGACGGCGAGTTCCCGGCGCCGCGTGGCGGGGAGGTCGTCGGCGTAGGTCTCCTTGGTGACGGCGAGCTTGACGGCGTAGGCGGCCGCCAGGAGGTAGGGGATCAGCGACAGCGAGGCCGTCAGGTCGAGCGCGAAGTCGAACGCGTTGGTGGAGAAGAGGGTGACGACCAGGACGACCTGGGAGAGCAGCGTGGTGAGCAGCAGCGCGTTGACCGGGACGTCCCGGTCGTTGGACTCGGCCAGGAAGCGCGGCATGTCCCGGTCCTTGGCCGCCACGAACAGCACCTCGGCGGCCATGAGCGTCCACGCCAGGTAGGCGCCCAGGACCGAGACCAGCAGTCCGACGCCGACCATCGCGCCGCCCCACGGCCCGACGGCGGCCGACAGGACCCCGGCCATGGACGGCTGTGGCAGCGCGGCGATCTGCTCCATCGGCAGGATCCCGTAGGACACGATCGTCACCGAGGCGAAGACGGCGAAGACGCTGAGGAACCCCAGGACGGTGGCGCGCCCGATGTCACTCCTGCGCCTGGCGTGCCGTGAGTAGACGCTCGCGCCCTCGACGCCGAGGAAGACGAACACGGTGATGAGCATGGTCTGGCGTACCTGCCCGAACAGGGAGCCGGTGTAGTCGGCGCCGGTGAGGTTGGCGGCGAACACGGCCGGGTCCAGCAGGAGGGCCGCCAGGAGCACGAAGACGAGGATCGGGACGAGCTTGGCGACCGTCACGACCCGGTTGATCGCGGTGGCCTCCCGGATGCCCCGTTTGATGAGGAAGTAGAAGAACCACAGGCCCGCCGTCGACGCCATGACCGCGACGAGCCCGCCCCCCGAGAGGAGCACGGGGAAGGCGGCGCCCAGGGTCGTCATGATGAGGACCCAGTAGGTCACGTTGCCCACGCACGCGCTCGCCCAGTACCCGGCCGCGGAGAAGAAGCCCACGTACTCGCCGAACCCGGCCTTGGCGTAGGCGTACACCCCGGCGTCCAGGTCGGGCCTGCGCAGCGCCAGACCCTGGAAGACCAGCGCGAGCGTGAGCATGCCGATGCCCGCGACCGCCCACGCGATGAGCGCGCCCACGACCCCGGTCTCCAGGGCGAAGCGCTGGGGGAGGGAGAACACCCCCGCGCCGACCATGGACCCCACGACCATGGCCGTGAGGGTGAGGAGGCCGACCTTCTCGGCGCCCGTCACGGTGCTTCGCTGCTCTGCCAACTCGCCGGAGCCCTTCTCGTCGACGTGCCCTCGTCCGCCGGATGCCAGGGAACTGGTCACTCCCGCTCGGTGATGCTCGCAGCGATGCTTGTCGTGTTCACGCAGACACGCTGAGTGTCCTCGTGGGGGTGGTCCGGGCGCCGCGCGTGGGTGACGCGGCGCCTGGACGCGCCGCCGTGCTAGGAGCCCGCGGAGATCACGCGCAGACGCGCCTCGACATCGGCGGATCGGTGGTCGCCGTGGTCGCGGAAGTGGTCCAGGACGGCTCTCAGCGCCGCAGCGGCCCGATCGGTGTCATCGAGCCTGATCAACGCCTCGGCCATGCCCGTTCGCGCGACGGCGAGACTGTCGTCGTCACCGTGGTCCTCGAACACGGTGACGGCGGTCTCGTAGACTCCGACCGCCTCACCCGCCCTGCCCGACTCGGTGAGAATCCGCCCGAGAGTGCACTGGGCCCAGGCCACGCTCCAGACCGCGCCGATGTCGGTGAACACGTCGATGGCGGCCTGGCAGTCGGTGAGCGCTTCCTCCACATCGTTCGAGTCGACCGCGAAGTCGGCCAGACTCAGCAGGGCCATCGCCTCGCCACGTCGCTCACCCGCTTCCCGGAACACCTCAAGCGCGCGTCTGGCGTGGACCACGGCCGACCCGTCGCGTTCTCCCCGCCGCCAGGCCACCACGCCGAGCTGCCGTTCGGCGAAACCCTCCACCCAGGGGTCTCCCGCGACGGCGTTGGCCTCAAGCGCGGCCCTGTACGCCTCGACCGCCGCGTCGAGGTCGCCCAACAGCCACTCGGCGTCCCCCAGCCCCAGGTCATTGCGAGCCAGCCCGAAGGCGTCGTCCGCCCGCTCGGCGGCTCGGACGCCGAGTCGGTGCATGGCGCGCCACTCATGCCAGTGCCGGTGCACCTCGAACAGCGGATAGACGGAGGCGGGCAGTCGCCAGGCCGTGTCATGGTCGCCGTGGTCGAAGGCGGCGTGTTGGGCCGCGAGGAGGTTGGCGCGCTCCCTTTCGAACCATTCCAGGGCGTCCCGCGCAGTGGCGAAGTCGGGGAGCGGGGTGTCCTCGGGTTCGCCTTCCACGGTGGGGAAGTGCGGGTGCTCCGCCAGCTGTGCCCTGGCCGCGGCCCGCAGATACCAGCGCGTCACGCGGCGGACGGCCGGTTCGACCATGCCCGGCTCCTCCTGCCTCGCCCGCTCGACGGCGAAGAGACGCACCAGGTCGTGCAGGCGGTAGCGGTCCTGGTGTAGCCGTTCCACCAGGTTCGAGCGTGTGAGCCGGTCGAGCAGGCGCCGTGCCTCGGCGGGCGTCGTTTCGGTGAGGGCGGCGACGGAGGGGCTGGAGAACTCGGCTCCGGGGTGCAGCCCCAGCAGTCGGAAGAAGCGCGCGGAATCCGGGGTGAGGTTGCGGTACGAGGCGGTCATCACGGCGCGCAGATCGCTCAACTCGTCCTCCTCCTCGGAAAGGGCGTCCAGACGGGATTCTTCGGCTGCAAGCTCGCGGACGAGGTCACCCAGGCTGGCTCCGGGGCGGTCCACGAGACGCTCGACGGCCACACGCAGAGCTAGCGGAAGGTGGGCGCAGTGCCCGGCGAGTCGACGCGCCTCTTCCGGCTCCGAGTCCACACGTGTACCGAGTGCTTCTCTGAGCAGGGACACCGAGTCGTCCTTCGGGAGCACACCCAGGGAGAGGCGTCGCGCGCCGTCCCGTGCGACGAGTCCGGTGAGGGTGTTCCGGCTGGTGACGACCACCATGCTTCCGGGGGAAGCGGGGATCAGGGGCCGGATCTGTTCGGCGCTGAGCGCGTCGTCGATGACGACCAGGACGCGTTTGCCGTCGAGAAGGGAACGGTAGAGCGCTGATCGGCCGTCCAGGTCGACCGGAATGCGCTCCGGTGGCACACGCAGCGCCTGGAGCAGTACGCCGAGCGCTTGGACCGCCTCCGCCCGGGGACCGGGAGCGTGTGCGTGCAGGTTGACGTACAGGTCTCCGTCAGTGAAGCGGGGGCGGACCCGGTGCGCCCAGTGCAGGGCCAGAGCGCTCTTGCCCACTCCGGGTGCACCCGTCAGCGCCGCGATGGAGGATGGAGACGGAGCCCTCTGCCGCCTCCAAGAGCGTGTCCAGGGAACTTCGGTGCTCGGTGCGATCCACGAAACCGGCCGCGTTGAACGGGAGTTGTCGTGGCACGTGGGTGGGCGTCGCGTGTCCTGGATTGATGTGTACGTCGCCGTGGACGGTGCCTGCCTGCAGCACGGTTCCTGGGGAGCCGTGCGTGGTGTTGTTGGCCGTTATGGGGTTGTCGTGCTTGGTCACAGGGGTCGCATATCGGCGTCGAAACGCTTTTCGTACTCGCTGAAGGGGACGGCGGCGTGCAGGGCCCGGTCACGGATCACGTTGGCCTGGACGATCTGATCTGGGTCGGTCACGAGTTCGGGATCGAGCATCCGGCCGTCGGAGTCGTAGTTCATGCGTACGAGCTGGTGTGAGTCGAAGAGCCAGTAGTCGAAACGGGGGATGCCCTCAGGCCAGGAGGAGCCGTCCACGATGGGGAGGATGTTGACATCCTCACCTGCCTCGATGCTCGAGCGGTAGGCCCATACCGACTCGAAACGGAGGTAGTCCGTGAGGGGTTCGGCGACCACGTGGACCCGATGGAATCGTCGGCCCCTACCGACGATGGCGGCCCACTCCTCATGCGACTCGGTCGTGATCACCTCACCGGTGTCGAGGAAGCGGCGAAAGGCCTCTTCCTCGTAGCCGACGTCGTAGACCTGGAGGGTCTCCAAGCGGAAGGCCGTGTACCGGCACTCCTCGAAGAACCGGTCGAACTCGTTTTCGGTGAGAGGACACGACATGGTGCCGGTACTCATCACGCCTGTCGCTGCCGGTAGTGCTCGACGGCCCTGAGCACGATCTCGGGGGAGATGCGCACCGCCGTCTCACCGGGCAGGGGGTTCTGCAGCTTCGCGAGATCGGCCTCGTTCAGGCATGTGCTCTGGACGACGAACTCCCCGGTGTCGCTGATGTACACGGACGGGCATCCCTTGCCTCCGGACTTGTCGTCCTTAGCCAACAGCTCCAGCTCCATGATTCTCCGATCGAAGCTCGTGGAAGCAGGTTCGGAACTTCGAAACTAACACGGAAGCCTTGCGCCGTAGGGCTTCTGGCCACTTACGGACTACCCGTCCACGTACCTTCGGCGTATCTGTTCCACTTCGTCCCCGTCGTCCTCACGCGACGCGCGCACGAGCCGCTTGATGTCGGCTGCGGCGAGGGCGTCGAGCAGGGCCGACGGTGTTTCCTGGCACGGGGGAAGGGCGCTTTCGTCGCTCATGGTTTCCACCCCATCATGTGTGTCGGCCTTCGCCGGAAGGACTGCCCTGACCGGCGACCGGTGAACCCCGGTGGCCGATAGTGCCTTCCAGGGTGCCGGTCGCGCGGTCGAGGGCTTCGTCGGTGCGGCCCGAGGGCCCACCGGCCTTCGGGGGTGTTCCCGTCATCCCGGGGTTCGGTCATCCACCTGCGTGATCGTGCGGATGAGTCCCTCGGTGGTGTTGGCGCAGACCAGACGCATGCGGCCGGTGTGCGCGGCCCAGTACTGCCGGGTGTGCCGCCCGAACCAGACCGTCCAGCCCCGGCGGCGCAGGTCCGCGAGTGACACGTGGGACTCGGGTTCGGGCCGGGTGATCGGACTCGACCAGCGGGGGAAGGGGGTCGTCGGCCGGGCCCGTTCCACGGCGATCAACGCGCACCGTGCCGCTGGCGCCCCAGGGCCTCACGCAGGGCCACGGGAGTGGTGGCGGTGACCAGGTCGGGCGGGCAGGGGCAGCGGCGGTGCAACAGGGTCGCGGTGAAGACAGGGCGTCCGGCCCCGTCGTGGAGTTCGCAGATCAGGTGGTCGGGGAAGTCGGCGCGCGGGCGTTCGAGCTCCCGACTCGGGTGGAGCGGGTATCCGGCCCTCATCGCTGGACCCCCGCCGTGTGGAACCGGTTCTGTCGGAACCGGTGCGCCGTCCACGTGTCCTGTTCTTCGGGGTCCTGGTCCCACTCCAGGGTGAAGTAGACCGAGGGGCCAAAGCGGGTGCGCTCGATCCCCCAGGAGTCGGCCAGGCTGTTGACGATGAACAGGCCGCGCCCGTGCTCGGCGTCCGGCTCGGTGGGCACGACCTCCAGGCGGGGGAGGGCGGGGCCGCCGGTCGCGCGGACGGCGACGCGCAGGCAGCGCGCGTACATGAAGACGGAGACGAGGAACGCCCCGCCGCCTCGCCCGGTGGGGGCGTGCAGCAGGGCGTTCGTGGCGATCTCGCTGAGGATCAGCAGGGCGTCGTGACGTGGTGGTTCGGGTATCCGTGCCAGGTCCAGCCGCTGCCACAGCCAGTAACGGGCGTCTCCGACCGAGGGCAGAGAGCCGGGGAAGCGGCCCAGGAAGCGCCGCATCTCGGGGTGGTTCGAGGGTTTGGGCACGGGAGCACTACGCTCGTTCACAGGTCCTCACCTGGTCCTTACCAGGTTCGAGGGCATCAGGCCCTGGCTGGGTGTGTCCGCACCCGACCAGGGCCGTTTTCGTGTCCGGGAGCGTAACCGCGTGGATGCGCTTCGTTCCCGGATGGAGTCATAGTCCATCACACAAGGTCCATGTGCAAGGTGCATTTCAAATAATCCTGGTGGCAGGTGAACGTAGGCCGCTACGCTCGCCCTATGAAGAGTCCGACCGTGGGACGTTGGCAGCTGGCCCAGGAACTGGCGCAGCTACGAGGGGACAAGCCGCGCGACCGGGTGGCCAAGGCCATCGACGTGGCACCGAGCAGTATCACCAGGTGGGAAGACCCGAGCGGCGCGATTCCTCGTCGCCGAGACCTCCACGCGCTACTCGCGTACTACGAGGTGCCGGAGGACGAGGTCAGTCGCTACCTGGAGCTGCGTGAGCGCGCCCGGGAGTCGGGATGGTGGCAGCGCTTCGGGATCAAGGGCGGATACGGGACCTACATCGGACTGGAGAGCGATGCGCGGAGGATTCAGCGGTACGACGCGATCCACATCCCCGGCCTCTTCCAGACCGAGGACTACCAGCGTGCTCTGATCGCGGGTAGCGGGGCGGCCATCAGCCAGGAAGAGGTGGATCGTAGGGTCGAAGTTCGTCAAGAGAGACAACGCGTGTGGATGCGTAATCGTCCGCAGACCTGGGCGATCGTTGATGAGGCCGCGATCCATCGCATGGTGGGTGGTGCAGCCGTCATGCGTGCCCAGTTGGACTGTGTCATCGCCTTGATGGACGAACCCCATGTCACGGTTCAGCTGTTGCCCTACGAGGTGGGTGCGCACGCGGCTATGGAGATGGGGTCCTTCACGGTTCTCGACGTTGGGGCGCTCAGCGTCGTGCACACCGAACAGAGGAGGAGTGTCCTCTTCCAGGATGATCCGTCCGAGGTTGAGGAACATCTCCGTGTGCTGGATAGGCTCCGGATGGAAGCATTCGGAGACGCGAGGACCAAAGCAGGTCTGCGTGGCGCACACTGAGGTGGATCTTGAGAGAGCAGTGGTACAAGAGCAGCTATTCCACGGCCAGCGGGGAGTGTGTGGAGACCGCTCACCTTGTCTCAGGAGAACTCGGCGTGCGTGACTCCAAGCAGCCCGGGTTGGGGCACTTGACGTTCGCCTCGGGGGAGTGGAGCACCTTCGTCTCCTCCCTCAAAGGGACCGAGAACCCCTCCTAGCCACAGACGAACGACCCTGGAAACGCATGCTTCCGGGGCTCGTTCGCGTACGTCAGGGTGAACCAGGTTCCCTTGCCGTCCCGGTACATCCCGGACCGGAGCTTCTTGACGGAGTCACCCGTCGAGCGCGTCGAGTCCGGCGTCGCTCTCGGGCGCCCTCGGGGCATCGCCCAGGTGCTGGAGGAGGGTGCCGCGGCCGATACCCACGCCGTCCACGTCGACGGTCCCCGTCGTGGAGAGGCAGAACCCGCCGCCGCGCTCGTACATGCGGATGAGCGGGTCGAAGGGGTCGGGGAGGGCGGGCAGAGCCGCTCCCGCGTCCCGGGCCGCCGCCAGGTGCAGCGCCCAGACACAGGTGCGCCCCACGGCCGGGAACTGCCGGGCGAGGTCCGGGTCCCCGCGCACCGACGCGACCACCGCCCCCTCCGCCCGGATTCCGGGTGCGGCGACGGCGGCGATGTCGTGGAAGGGCCAACCGGTCGCGCCGAGCGCCCGCGTCCACACGGCCGACCGGCGCAGGTACTCCCGCATGAGGGCCACCCGGGACCGGGTGCGGTCGACCTCCGGATCCCAGTCGATCGCGCGGATCCGCGCGGCGAGCTCCCCGACCGCTGGGCTCATGCGGGTTCCCTCGTCTTCCGTTCGGGGTGGCGGTGGACTGACACAACGTGCCATGCTGCCGTGTCATCCGGTCATCCGACCGCGACCCGAACCCGCACTGGAGGGGCCCGCCATGGCACAGCAGGTCGAGACGACGGTGTTTCGCGACGTCAGGCCGATGGGGGGCGACCCCGTCGACCTCGTGGTGGCGGACGGGGTGATCTCCTCCGTGGCCGACGCCGCAAGCGCCGAGGCCCGGACCGTGGTGGACTGCGGCGGCCGCCTCGCCCTGCCCGGCCTGGTGGACGCGCACATCCACCCCGACAAGACCACCTGGGGCGAACCCTGGGTCTCGCGGCGGGCGGCGCGCGGCATCGCCGAACTCGGCGAGCAGGACGCCGAGCTCTTCCGCGCCCTGCCCACCCCAGTCGCGGTCCGCGCCGAGCGCCTCATGGCGCACGCCGCGGCCCTGGGCACCCGAGCCATGCGCGCCCACGCCGACGTCGCGCCCGCCTACGGCCTGGCCGGTCTGGAGGGTGTCCAGCAGGCGAAGGCCAACCTGGCGCACGCCACACGGGTGCAGACCGTCGCCTTCCCCCAGCACGGAGTCCTGCGGGCGCCGGGTACCGCCGACCTCCTGGAGGAGGCCGCCCGCTCCGGCCTGGCCGACCTGGTCGGCGGCATCGACCCGGGCACCTTCGACGGCGACCTGGACGGCCAACTCGACCTCGTCTTCGGGATCGCCGACCGCCACGGGGTGGGCGTCGACCTCCACCTGCACGACCGGGGCGAGCCAGGCCACACGGCCCTGCGCGCCGTCATCGACCGCACCCGCGCGCTGGCCATGCGCGGCCGGGTGACCGTCAGCCACGCCTTCCGCGTCCCCGAGGTGGCGGGCGAGGACCTGCGCCGCCTGGCCGAGGACCTGGCGGAGGCCGGGATCGGGCTGACCACCGTCGCCCCCGGTCCCACGAGCGTCCTGCCCACGAGGGCGCTGCGCGAGCGGGGTGTGGGCGTGGGAGTGGGATCGGACGGCGTCCGCGACGCCTGGAGCCCCTTCGGTAACGCCGACATGCTCCACCGCGCCCACCTGCTCGCCCGGTCCCTGCACGCCCGCCTGGACGACGAACTCACCGACGCCTACCTCACCTGCGCCCACGACGGAGCCGACCTGCTGGGCCTGGCGCGCGCCGACCTCGCCCCGGGGTCCCCGGCGGACTTCCTCCTGGTCGAGGGCGAGTGCCCGCCGCAGGTGGTCGTGGACGTGCCGCGCCGGTGGGCGGTCGTGCACGGCGGGAACGTGGTGGCCCGGGACGGCGTGCTACTGCCCCCGGAGGGGGACTGAGCGGCCGGTCCGCGCGTCGGCTCAGACGCAGACCGAGGGCAGCGCGCGGACCAGCCCGGTCGTGTACAGCGGGTCGAACCCGTATCCGGCGGCGACGCGGTGGGCGTCCCGGGCCAGCGTGTCGAAGCAGCCCGGCTCGGCCCGCAGCTCCTCGGTGGCCTTGAGCTCCTCCACGAGCTCGGCGGTGATGCGGTCGAGCACCGGTCGCAGCTCGGACAGGTCGGGCTCCTGGAGCGGGGCCCGTCCCGGGGCGCGGCGCCACTGGGCGATCAGCCCGCGTTGCACGAACTTGTTGGCCTCGATCTGGTCGCGCATCACCGCGGCCGCCACGCGCGGGTCCAGCCTGGCGCGACGGGCCTGGCCGGCCACGGCGGCCAGGATCTGCTCCTCACGCGCGGGATCGTCGATCTCGGCGCCGGTGTGCCACTTGGCGGCGGCGACCGCCTCGGCGACGGTGACCCGCTCGGCGGACAGCTCCACCAGGTCCCCGAGGTCGCCCGTGACACCCGCTCTGGCGGGGGCGGCGAGGAGGGTCGCGGACAGGGCCAGGGTGACGGGGAGCACGAGCGCACGCACAGTCGTTCCTTGAGTTCGGTGGTCGAGAGACTCATGAATCTAACAGAGAGTTCCGTGTGATGATTTTGCGTCACCATGATGCGCATCGAGTGTGGGTGGGCGCGTGTCGGGGTGTCGGCCACCGCGGTGTCCATTTGTGCACATAGGGTCACGATCGTTGGCTGGTACAGGCGAGAGGACACACGATGGCTGACCCGGCAGACGTCAGCGAGGAGACCACCGAGGCCCCGACCACCGAGGCCCCGGTCGCCGAGGAGGAGACGGCGCGCGAGGTCGAGCCGCGCGGCCGCGAGGCCGGGGCCGGCAGGGGGCACACCATCGTGGTGGGCGCGGGGATGGGCGGTCTGGCCGCCGCCAACCGGCTCGCGGACGCGGGGGAGCGGATCACCGTCGTCGAGGCCCGCGACCGCATCGGTGGGCGGGTCCACTCGATCCGGACCTGGGAGGGCTTCACCATCGACGCGGGCGCCTCCTGGATGCGCGGCGAGGAGAACAACCCCCTCGCCGTACTGGTCCGCGAGGTCGGAGCCCGGACGGCCGTGTTCAACCGCTCCACCGAGACCGCCTACGACCCCAAGGGCCGCCGTTTCCTCTTCGACCGCCACCGCCGCAACATGGAGGACGTCAACCTCCTCCACGAGCACATGTACTGGGCCAACGTCGGCGCCGACCCCAGCGAGTCCATGGAGGAGGGCGTCCAACAGGCCCTCTACGACGCCAACCTGGTCCGGGCGCGGGCCCGGGACGCCAAGGAGATCGTCCACCGGATCATCGAGGCCGACCACGGCGCCGACGCCACGGAGGTCGCCTTCAGCTCCGTGGCCGCGCTGCACGAGTTCAGCGGCGACGACGTCGTCTTCCCCGACGGGATGAGCCAGCTCACCGACCACCTGGCCCGGGGACTGGACGTGCGTCTGGACCACGTCGTCCTGGGGATCTCCCACGACGACGAGGGCGTCTCGGTCCGCGTCGACACCCCCGAGGGTGAGGAGACCCTGACCGCGGACCGCGTCCTGGTCACCCTTCCGCTGGGCGTGCTCAAGGCGGGGCAGGTGGAGTTCTCCCCCGACCTGCCCGGCGACAAGAACGACGCGATCGAGCGCCTGGGCAACGGCCGCCTGGAGAAGCTGTTCCTGCTGTTCGACGAGGTGTTCTGGGGCGACGCCGAGGTCCTCGTGCACCTGGGGACGCAGGAGGGGACCTGGTTCCACTGGTACGCGGGCCAGCGCATCCGGGGCGTCCCCGTCCTGGTCTGCCGCAACGGGGGCAACGCGGCGAGGTTCCTGGCGCGGATGGAGGAGGGGGACGTGGTCGAGCACGCGATGGCGTCGCTGCGCTCCATGTTCCGCAAGGCCCCCGACCCCGTCGACCACTACCTCACCCACTGGATGGAGGACCCCTTCGCCCGGGGCGCCTTCTCCTACACCGCCGTCGGCTCGGGGGACGGCGACCGCGAGGCCCTCGCCGAACCGGTGGACGAGCGGTTGTTCTTCGCGGGGGAGGCCACGGAGATCGAGCACACCGCGACCGTGCACGGGGCGCTGCTGTCCGGCCTGCGCGCGGCCGACCGCATCCTCGGCACGGAGTAGGCCCCGGTCACCCACCGGCCGCGGGCACCGCCCCGGGCGGACCGGTCAGTGCCCCAACCGCCCCCGGAGGAGGGCGCCGGCCCGCGCGGGGCGCGGTGGTCAGCCCTTGCGGGCCACTCCCCCGTACTGGTCGACCTCGCGGGGACGCCCCACCTCGGTGGCCTCCGGCCGCCACAGTGTCGCGGACACCACACCCGGTTCGAGCAGGTCCAACCCGTCGAAGAACAGCGCGATCTCGTCCGGTGCGCGCAGGTGGTAGGGCGCGGCCGCGGTGTCGTTCCAGCGCTTGGCGGCCTCGACCATCTCCGGGCTGGTGTCGGTGCCGTCGCACATCACCAGGAAGCTGCCCGGGGGAAGCGCGTCGACGTAGCCGCGCACGATGTCGTAGGCCTCCTGGCCGGCGAAGTGGCCCATCGTGCCCAGGATGGTCAGCCCGATCGGCCGGGCGAAGTCCAGATGGTCGGCGGCCTCCGCCAGGACGGTGGAGGGATCACGCAGGTCGGCGTCGGCGTAGTGGGTGGTGCCGTCCTGGTGGCTGGTGAGGAGGGCTCTGGCGTGGGCCAGGACCATGGGGTCGTTGTCGACGTAGACCACACGCGAGGAGGGGGCGACGGCCTGGGCGACCTCGTGGGTGTTGTGGTGGGTGGGCAGCCCGGTGCCGATGTCGAGGAACTGGCGCACACCCTCCCGTTCGGTCAGGTGGGTGACGGCCCGGATGAGGAAGTCCCGGTCCGCGCGGGCGGCGGCGACCATCTCGGGGTACGCCTGCAGGACGTAGTCACCGACCTCGCGGTCGGCAGGGTAGTTGTCCTTGCCGCCCAGCCAGTAGTTCCACACACGGGCGGAGTGGGCGGTGGTCGTGTCGATCAGGGGGCGTGAGGATTCCATGCGCCGAGAGTAGAGGGCCGTGTGCGCGGCTGCCACCGCCGGGCCGGTTCCCGAGGGTGCACGGTTCCCTCAGCGCACCAACCGGCGTTCGGCGGCGGTGATCCCGGCCTTACAGGCGCGCTCCACCTGGCGGTGGTTGCGCAACCGCTCGAACAGGCCGAACGGCGCGAGACGGGAGTCCGGCGCCCCCTCGGCCTCGGCGATCTCCAAGGTCTGCCCTCGCAGGGAACCGGTCCTGCTCCACCGTTCCCACCGCTCGTAGTCCGGGCTGGCCTGGTGGCCGAAGACGAACGCGGCTCCGCCGTCCCCGTCCAGGTCCCGGCCGTCGCGCGGCCACAGCTCCACCGCCCCGCCCACTCCGCCCGACCAGTCCCGGGCGGTGACCACGTCCACGCTCACGTCCGCGTCGACCTCCCGGACCAGCAGCGCGTCGCTCGCCCGGGTACGGGCGGGGACGCGGTGGACGCGCTCGACCTCGACCAGGCTCACCACGGCCCGCGACATCCACCACCAGTTCTCCCGGCGCGCCATGAGGCTGCCCGCGCGCAGCCGTGTCGGCGGGTGCTTGCGCACCTCCTGCTCGACCAGATCCGCGCCGAACTCCGACCCGTCCAGGTCCAGACGGACCCGGATCCGGCCGGTGGCGACCAGCGTCGGCTCACCGGGCCCGGCGGCCGTGGTCAGGCAGAACGCGGCCCGGTTGAGCAGGGAGTCGATGACGGGCAGGTAGGCCATGGGCAGCGCCACGCAGGGGTGGTCCGCGAGCAGCGGAACGACCGGCACCCCGACGGGCCCGCCGTCGGACAGCCAGCACATCTCACCAGCGGGGGAACGCCGCCACGCCGTATCCCAATCGTTCACGTCGAACCTTTTCCGTGACGTGGCTCTCATGTTAACTTCTCGGGACTGTACCCCCATCCCCCCAGCCGAAAGCACCAGCGGGGCAGCCACACCGCGGTGCCGACACGCAAGGAACCTCCCACATGCCTGCCGTAGCCGTCCTCCTCGGGGCCCTGGCGCTGTTCGCGCTCGGCTACCGCTTCTACTCCGTCTACCTGGCCGACCGGGTCTACCAGCTGGACCCCGCCTTCGTGACGCCAGCCCACACCTACCGGGACGGGGTGGACTACCTCCCCACCAACAAACACATCGTCTTCGCCCACCACTTCATCTCCGTGGCCGGCGCCGCACCCATCGTCGGCCCGGCCATCGCCGTCTTCTGGGGGTGGGGACCGGCGCTGCTGTGGGTCGTGCTGGGCACGATCTTCGCCTCCGGCGCGCACGACTTCGGGTCGATCGTCGTGTCGGTCCGCCACAAGGGCCGCAGCATCGGCACACTCGCCAGCGACGTGATCAGCGCGCGGGCCCGCATCATGTTCCTGCTGATCATCTTCTTCCTGGTGACCATGGTCAACGCGGTGTTCGCCGTGGTCATCGCCGGGCTGTTCATCGCCACCCCCGCGGCGGTCCTGCCGGTCCTGGTCACCGTCCCGTTGGCGATCGGCGTCGGCCAGGTGGTCTACCGCCGCCGCACGGCCGCGCTCCTTCCGTCGGTCATCGCGCTGGTGGTCGTCTACGTGTGCATCCCGCTCGGCCAGCTGGTGCCGATCACCGTCGACCCCGTGGCCAACGCCCTGGGCGTCGAGGCGTCGACGGTGTGGATGGTGCTGCTGTTCACCTACACCTTCTTCGCCTCGCGCCTGCCCGTGTGGATGCTGCTCCAGCCGCGCGACTACATCAACCAGCACCAGATGGTCCTGGCCCTGGCCGTCATCATGCTCGGCGTGGTCGTCGGGATGGACGCGATCGAGGCTCCCGCCTTCCGCGGCGACGTGCCCGACGGGTCGCCGTCGATCTTCCCGCTGCTGTTCATCACGATCGCGTGCGGTGCCGTGTCCGGCTTCCACAGCCTGGTCTCCTCCGGCACCACGGCCAAGCAGTTGGACAAGGAGACCGACGCCCGCTACGTCGGCTACCTCAGCTCCCTGGGCGAGGGAACGCTCGCGGTCTGCTCGATCCTGGCCTGCACCGCCGGGATCATGGTCCTGTCCACCAACCAGGACACCACCTGGACCCAGCTGTACGTGGACTGGGAGACCGCCGGAACCGGTGCGGGCGGCCGGTTCGTCCAGGGCGTGGCCGGGTTCGCCAGCAACCTCGGTGTGCCCGAGAGCATGGGCCTGGTCTTCGCCAGCGTCGTCGTGATCAGCTTCGCCGCCACCTCCCTGGACACCGCGGTGCGCCTCCAGCGCTACACCATCCAGGAGATCAGCACCATCGCGGCGGACCGGTCGAACGAGGGCGGCGCGGCCCACGGGGTCTTCACCTTCCTGTCCCGCAACACCACCGTCGCCACGCTGATCACGGTCGGCCTGGCCCTGTCCCTGGCCCTGGTGCCCGGCAACTTCGCCCTGGGCACCCTCTGGCAGCTGTTCGGCACCACCAACCAGCTGACGGCGGGCCTGGCGCTGGCGGTCATCGCGGTCTGGGTGACCAAGCGCGGCCGCAACCCGATCGTCATCCTCGTCCCGCTGGTCTTCCTCGTCGTGATGACCTCCTGGGCGCTCGTCATCCAGCTCATCACCTTCGTCGGCTCCGACGACCCCCTCCAGCGGTTCGTGCTCGCGCCGCTGGACCTGGCCATCTTCGGTCTGGCCCTGTGGATGACCGTCGAGGCCGCGATCGCCCTGCGCCGGGCCTTCCTGGCCCGCCGGAGCGGCACCGCGGGGGGAACCGGTGAGCGGAAGACGGACGAGACGCCCGAGCCCGCCGCTGAGGGGACCGACGGCGATGCCTGACCACCGGGCGGACTCCCCCTCGTGAGCACCGCACCCGCCACCGCCGCCGGGTCCGGCCCCCTGGGTCGGGCCTGGCGGCGCGCCGTCTCCTCCTGGCGCCGCTTCGAGGCCTTCCACCAGGCGGTGTTCGAGGCGCGGTGGGGGCACGCCCGTGAGCGCGAGGCCCGCACCCAGCAGGACACCCTGCGGGCCCTGCTCATGCTGGAGACCCTGGGCGTGGACAACCCCGTCGCCTACGAGACCCTCGACCTGATCCCGTACATGGTCGCCGACCTGCACGAGTGGCACCAGCGTCTGGGCCGCGACGACTTCGGCGCCCCCGGAGGCTGCTGTTGACCACCCCGACCACGCCCGACGGAGTCACCGCCCCGTTTTCTCCCGCCGCGCCGATCACCTTCGTCGGCGGCAAGGGCGGCGTCGGCAAGACCACCCTGGCCGCCGCGCACGCCCTGGCCCTGGCCGACGCCGGCCGCCGGGTCCTGGTGGTGTCCACCGACCCGGCCCACTCCCTGGGCGACGCCCTGGAGAGGCCGCTGTCCGACGAACCCACGCCGATCGTGCCCGGCCTGTGGGCGGCCGAACCCGACGCCGACGCCGCCGTGCGCCGCCGTATCGCCCACGTGGCCGAGGACGCGCGCCGCGCCGTCCCCCGCGAGGTCATGCCCGCCGTGCACCGACACCTGGAGCAGGCGGGCGCCAGCCCCGGCATGGCCGAGTCCGCCCTGGCCGACCTCCTCGTCGACCGTATGGAGGAGGTCGGCGGGCGTTGGGACCACCTGGTCGTGGACAGCGCCCCGACCGGCCATCTCCTGCGCCTGCTCCACCTGCCCACACTGTTGACCCCGTGGGTGAGGGGACTGACCCGCCAACGCGAGCGCGCCCGCCGGGCCGAGGCCCTGGCCGACGTCGTCGGCAGCGGCGGGGGGGGGGGNACGACCCCCTGCTGGAGCGGCTGCACGCACGGCGTCACCGGTTGGAGCGGGCCGCCGCCCGGCTGCGCGAGGACGCCGTCGTCACCCTGGTCACCCTGCCCCGCCGCATGGTGCTCGCCGAGACCGGGCGCGCCGTCGACCAACTCTCCGAAGCCGGCTTCCGGCTCGCCCCCGTCATCGTCAACCAGATCCCGCCGGACGGCGCGGCGGGCCCCGACGGCGCGCGGGCCCTCACCCTGACCCAGGAGCGGTTCGCGCACCTGGGCGTGGTGCGGGTACCCCTGCAGGACGGCGAACCGACCGGACCGGAGCGCCTGCGTCGGCTCGTGCCGTTCCTGGACGCGGTCCCGGCGCGGTGAGGCGTCCGTGCTCGGTCGCGGTCGGCCCACCACCCACCGCCGCCGACCCCCGCAAGGCACGTCACACCAGGTGGCGGCCGTGATGGCGGGAAACGTCCCCACCGACCGCTATCGTTGGCGCTATGGGGCGATCCGGGGAAGACGGCAGAGGCGAGGCGGGGGGCGACGTGGCCGGACCGGTGGTCAGTGACCGGATCTGGACGGTCCCGAACCTGTTGAGCATGCTCCGGCTGCTGGGCGTGCCGGTCTTCCTGTGGCTGGGGGTGGGG